>JBFMCL010000012.1 GCA_040754395.1 Nitrospirota bacterium
CGTGTTATACGAGAAATGCTTTTCGAAAGAAAGGCTATCATAGATATCCTTACATTAAAGCCTGATAGATTAAAAATAAGCGAGGACACTCCTATCCAAGGGGCTCTATTTTAACCGGACAGTAATGTCTTCGTATAATGTATAATTACGCATTCAAAGTGCAAGAGAACGGAGGTGGTTGGAATAGAGATCAGGATTACCTTTCCCGGGAAGAAAAAAGTCGATGCTGAACTCAACGGATTCACAATTCACACCGACCAGTTGCCAAAATATGGCGGTGAGGGATCAGCCCCTTCACCATTCGAACACTTTCTTGCGTCTATCGGCACATGTGCGGGTATTTATGTCCTCAGTTTCTGTGAAGAAAGGAAGATCCCTGCCGGGGATATCTCGCTTGTTCAGCGTCTCGAATACGGAAAAACGGATGATGGCAAGGTATATATCAAAAAAATCGTCATCGAAATTCTTGTTCCCCCGGACTTCCCTGAGAAATATCACAAGGCACTTGTAAAAGTCGCCGAACAGTGTGCAGTGAAAAAAACAATTATGAAACCGCCTGCTTTTGAGGTAAAGACGACTGTAAAACAGCATTAGCGGAGCCTTTGTTTCCGGCGCTCAGAAAAGCCTTGGCTGAAGGTAATCTTCATACGCTTTGCAGAGGTAGTTCTTTTTGCAGTTTGAAGCGCATGCGTTTATATATTGAAACCCTTCTTTTTCAGGACACCAGATCTTGTCTGTTTTCCGGTTTATGGTATCTTTCATGATCACAGGTTTCTTGTTCATGTATATTCAGTCCTACCGCTTTCACGGTGGTACGGAATATCCCAAGTGTCAGAATATACAGTGATAATTACATTATACTAAACGCATTTGACAATATCGTATGCTGTTTATCATAGAACAATCCCCCTGCTTTTGTCTCACGAAATATCCTCCCTCACACTGAGGCGCAAATGACACATGCGCACCCTTCCCTGTGTTGAATGTATAATACTCAATGCACGTCGTCGGCATTGGACAGTGTTCCCTCGATTATCTTGCGATTGTTGATTCCTACCCCCGCCCGGACACCAAGAAAGAGGTGATTGAATGGCATGAACAAAGCGGAGGTCCGGTAGCCACCGCCCTTGTTGCCCTTTCACGGCTTGGCATGCAATGCAGGTTTTTCGGGATTACGGGGGATGATGATACTGAAAAGAAAATCAGGGACTCACTGGCAGCTGAAAAAATTGACACGCAAGGTCTTCTCAGGAGATCAGCCGGAATATCCCAGCTCGCATTCATCGTAATTGAGAAGGGAACTGCCGGAAGAACGATATTCTGGCAAAGACCTTCCGGGGAGCCTCTGAAACCTGAAGAACTTGACGATAATTTTCTGGATGATTGCAGTTTCCTGATTCTTGACGGTCTCATGAGCGATGTTTCAATTTACGCGGCAGCAAAAGCAAGGAAACGGAAAATACCGGTCATGCTTGATGCAGGCCGGGCACGTCCAGGTATGCTTGAAATAGCCAGATTGTCTGACTATCTGGTAACCGCAGAGGAGTTCGCAGTGGATCTCGGTTGGTCTCTGACCCAGAAGGCTTTGCAGGAGGAAAAGAAAAGACTTGGGGTAAAGGTTTTGACAGTCACACAGGGAAATCTTGGCAGTATAACGGTTACAGATAATCAGTCATTTCATGTACCCGCCTTCCACGTGAATGCCCTTGACACCACGGGAGCAGGCGATGTATTCCACGGAGGATACATCTACGGTATTTTGCAGGGGTGGGACCTCAGGGACACTGTAACGTTTGCATCCGCTATAGCTGCTATGAAATGCAGGAAAATCGGAGGGAGAGCAGGTATCCCGACATTCAATGAAATCAGACAGTTCCTTCAGGAAAGAGGATTTCCCCTGCTGAAGGATTGGCGGGATCCGGATAGCTCTCGATTTTGAAATGCCGACAGTAGCCTATAGATAGCCGAATCAAGGAACCCCTGATGAAAAACCATAAATCTTTCAATTGATATATCGGAATTTTAGGACGTCTGCGGGAATGCAGCATCAGCAGCCGACGCACTCTCATATACCATATTTGTTTTTCTGAAAACAGAAACCCCCTTCTTTTCTTTCTGGTATAATTGAACAATCATGTTTTTTCACAGGTTTTCCACATGACAGGACTGATAGAGTCCCTTAATATTTCTGAATCACCATATGTCAATGCTGCAATATCTTTGTGTGTAATTTTCATAGTTGCCAAAATCGCCGATATCCTGATCGACAAGGTTTTCCGGAAATTCACAAGGTTTACAAAAAATGATGCCGACGACAGGATAATTGACGTGATCCACAAACCCGTCTATCTGACCATTGTATTGATTGGATGTCCTTTTGTCATTGCATACCTTACCACTTCTCCAAACATCATTTTCTACACCAATAACATCGTATACTCCCTGATAGCCATAATATGGGCCATCACTGTCATCAAAATATCTGGCATTATCATTGATAACTCCCTCGACAGGACTTCTGATGCAACAGGATTAAGAAAAGATGTTGTTCCTCTGGTAGAAAATGTCTTCAAGATATTCATAATCGCTGCTGCGCTTATGGGCATACTGACCATTTGGGAGGTGAATATCACTCCCCTTCTGGCATCTGCCGGCATTGTAGGGGTTGCAATCGCCATAGCTGCAAAGGATACTCTATCCAATTTTTTTGGCGGAATAAGCATTTTCATGGACAGACCGTATAAGATAGGAGACTATATTGTGCTCGAAACAGGAGAGAGAGGTGAAGTTGTTGCAATTGGAATCAGGAGCACGAGGATACAGACAAGGGACGACATACTTATCACGATCCCCAATTCGATCATTGCAAACTCGAAAATTGTCAATGAAAGCGCTCCGATCCCTAATTTCAGGGTCAGAATACCCGTATCGGTCGCCTACGGTAGTAATATCGACCTCGTTGAAAAGACTTTGCTGGAGATTGCAATAAAAAACGGCAACATTCTCTCTGATCCTGCTCCCCGTGTCAGGTTCAGGGCGTTCGGAGACTCCGCCCTGAATTTTGAGCTCCTTTGCTGGGCAAAGGAGCCGGCATTGAGGGGTCTCACACTCCATGAAATAAACTGTGAGATTTACAGAAACTTCAATGCGTCCGGGATCACCATACCCTTTCCGCAAAGAGATCTGCACATCTATCCGAAGTAGCCATTGAGATGAAACCGCTTAAAGGGTTTGAACATTATCTTTCGATAGAAGATGCCAATTTGTCCAGAAGCATCGAACTTTTGGATGAGGATTACCAGCTCGTCATGGATCTGGACAATTTATTTGATCTCTGCCTGAAGATCACTCTGCCCGATACTCCGAACCTCCGGGTATCCGCATTTCTCTCCCTGATATCACACCAGGAGTTCTATGCTGGCATCGCCGCATTCCTGAGATTTCACAAAACTCAATCCTTCCGCTGTCTGAGATCTGCCCTCGACAGCACCTTCACTGCCTATTACCTTTTGAAGAATCCGGAGGCATCTGAAATCTACCTTGAAAAAAGCAGAAATCCCTCCCGGTGGGAGGAACTTTTCAGGAACATTAAATCGACCATCAAGATGAATCAGAAGACATTCCCGCTGGCAGCAGGGTTGCCGGAAATCCATGACCTTTGCAGCAAATTTGCCCATGCAGACCCTGAAGGGATTCTCCACAGATATTTCATGGATAAGGTCGAGAAGAGACTGGGCGCTCACTATTTCGATTATGAACAGACCCACGACGAATACAGAAAATGGTTTGCCTTTTTCCTGTTCTACTTCTTCAAGGTGTTCCTGATTTACTGGAACGAGATGTTCAGAACCCGCGCAGGAAGGGAGAAAAAAGCGATTGAATATCTTGTCAGGAAATACAAAACACGGATTGGCGAGTTCAGAAAAAAATATCCTTTCCGGTAATCGGGTAAAACCCTGAAGATTTCCTGGGTACCAGTTAACTCACTTTGTTTCACCTCCTGATAATCTTGCGACCCGGGGACTAGTTTTTCGCACCCATTTGCGTATCATCGCTGAAGCCTCAGATATGCTGCTCAGAGACGACCGGAATGCTTTTTGGGGGTATCCCGAAAGGTTCAGGTAAAGGAGCATCTGTGCCGCATTTTTCACGCATTCAGGTAATTTGAAGGGTTCTCTCATGGCATTTATTTTGCATTATCATGAGGAGAGAACCAATAGAAAGCAGAATGGAAAGAAATCCTAAATAACAATGGAAAACAGACCTGAAATGGGAGAAAATATCGATTTATTCAATAGATATGTATCTCTTCCCGAAGACATAAAGATTCTGCTCAAGAAAGCCAGGGAGAAGTCATCGGCGGTCAGCAGAGAACAATTTTTGGCAGAAGTAATGACAGGAAAGTGTCCGGAATGCGGTAGCAGTGAGACAAAAAATTGTGAGAAGGCAGAGGGGATAGAGGATTTCACCGTAGGACTTTGTGTGAGATGCGGATTCCTGTGGTGTTCAGAGTGTGGTAAGCCGCTGAGCAAAACCTTGCATTGCATCCACTGGGACATATGCAGGAAATGTGAAATAAGCGATGAGTCGGGATACTGCGGCAACGATCTTCTTGAATGCAAAAAACTCAGGGATGTTCCGGAATAAACATGGTTACGCAGCATGTTCCGGCAGTGATGGTCAAGTGAACTTTACAAAAAGTATACTGTCAGTACGGTATTCAGGCTGATGACTCTTCCTTAATAGGGGTAATAATACCTGTAACCTCCAGTTATTCTTTGAGTTTACGATAGAAGTTCAGGAATCTCCTACAAATTTAACTCTTGACTCTTTAACAAAAACCGTTAAAATAATATTGTCGGGATTAAAATTTTAGTTTGAGGGGAAAACGAGATATTCATGCAAAAGAGAAAAAGTGCCCGTCTTGCACTGACTGTAGACAATAGACTCAGAATTACTTCGTGGAACAGTGCATTTGAGCAAATATACAAAGGTCTTCTTTCCAATCCGAAAAGCCTGCACTATAGTATAGTGATGCCGGTTGTTTACAAATCCGGAGAAGACGCGGTAAAACTGGCTATCAAAAACGGGAAACCGCTCAGGCTCAATAATCATCAGCTTTTTTTCCTTTGTGACAAAGCCCGTGCAGATATCCAGATTTCGCCCCTGAAAGACAAAAACGGCAAAGTTTCCAGTGCAAGAATAACGGTCAGGCCCCGCCTCAGTTGTGAAACGTACCGGGACATTGAGCAGGACAGATTCACTGAGATAGGAAAGGTTGCAGCAACCCTTGCGCACGGCGTAAGAAATCCGTTAAACGCAATAAAAGGCGCTGTTATTTACTTGCGGGAAAAGTATTCCCGGGAAAAAAAGCTGACGGAGTTTACCCAAATTATTGAAGACGAGATATCACGGCTCGACCAGTTCATCGCGAATTTTCTCAGCACCTCCCTGGTCGATAAGGCTCTTCACAAAGCTGATCTGAACGCAATTCTGAAAAAAACCGCCATCATGATATCTCTTGCTGCACAATCTCACGGGATAGAGGCTGTGTTCGAATACGGGAACATTTCTCCGGTTATGATGAACCCTTTCTATTTTGAACATGCCATCCTGAATATCATCAACAATGCTCTGGAAGCCATGCCATCCGGTGGCAGGTTGCGGGTGAGATCCATTCCCGTAGTCCGTTCGAACTGTGAGTTTGCATTAATCGAGGTTTCTGATTCGGGCGGAGGGATGCCGGAAGGTATATCTGAGAAGGCCCCTGCAGCGTCAAAAAGCAAAGGAAAAGGACTGGGGCTCTTCATCACACGTGAGATACTCCGGTCAAGCGGTGGTCATCTTGAAATCAAGAGCCGGAAAGGGATTGGGACAACGGTACAGCTCTATCTCCCAGTAATGTCATGATGGCCGCAAAAGGCAATATTCTTGTTGTTGACGATGAGCCGAATGCGAGAAAAGTGCTTTCTGCCATCCTTTCGGACGCCGGGTATCGGGTTATTGAATCCATGGATGCAGAAAAAGCAATGAAACGCATCTCAAGGGGCGATGTGGACCTGGTAATTACAGACGTAAAAATGCCCGGTATGAATGGCATGCAACTATTCGATAACATTACTAAATACCATTCTGATATCCCGGTTATCTTTCTTACCGCATACGGAACAGTTGAATCCGCAGTTACCGCGATGACCGAGGGAGCGTCGTATTATTTCATTAAACCTCCGGACTACATAAAGCTCAAGCATACCATCAAGAAGGCATTGGATCAGCGACATTCTCAAAGGGAATTGATGTTCCAGAAAAAAACTCCGCAAGGGGAAAACCGCAGCGTTCAGATGATCGGTTCTACACCACAGATGAAAAAAATATTTACCACGATCGAAACCGTACGGGATTCAGCAAGCAGCGTGCTCCTTTGTGGTGAAACAGGAACGGGAAAAGAACTTGTTGCACGTTTGCTTCATTGCACAAGCAGAAGGAAAGAAAAGCCTTTCGTCGCGGTCAACTGTGCCGCTATACCGCGGGACCTTATTGAATCAGAACTATTCGGCTTTGAAAAAGGCGCTTTTACCGGTGCCCTTTCATCGAGGACCGGAAAGATTGAAGAAGCTTCTGAAGGCACCCTTTTTCTTGATGAAATCGGAGACCTCGAACTGCCGCTTCAGGCAAAACTTTTGAGAGTTCTTCAGGAAAACGAGATTGAGAGGCTCGGCAGCAACAGAAAAATCAGGGTCGAATTCCGTCTGATTTCTTCGACTAACCGCGATATTAAAAAGATGATTGCCGAAGGGGCATTCAGAGAAGATCTTTTTTACAGGATTAATGTCATACAGATACATTTACCCCCGCTGAAGGAAAGGGCAGATGACATACCCCAGTTAGTAACGGAGTTTCTCGGTGAATTCTGCAGCCGGGAGAATAAATCGCTCACCATTACCGATGACGTAGTGAAGATATTGCAGAAATATCACTGGCCCGGCAATATCAGGCAACTGAAAAACACCATAGAAAGAGCAACAATCCTTGCAAAAGACCGCTCCATAACGATCAAAGAACTGCCTGAGGATATTGCTTCACAGAAAGACTCCTCCGGAACAGATACAAAGAAAACCCTGAAGGATTTGGAAATGCAGGTCATCACAAGAACGCTGGCTGAATGTAATGGCAATAAATCTAGGGCCGCAAAGATGCTCGGCATTTCCAGGAAGACATTCTACAAAAGGCTGAGAGATAATTCCGTTAAATAATCTGTTTCCAATGGATACAGTTCCCGGAACAAGTGTTTACTTTGGGCACATTTTTTACTTTCTGAGTATCGTCTTTTTATGCATTACCTCTATTAAAAAATTCAGATAACTCGACGTAACCTTTCTTCATATCCCTTTAATTTGTTTTAGTTGTCCCGTATTCTTCAAGTTGTTGTTTAATACATATGAATTATTTTCTGCAAAAAAGACCTATCTGGCATTGATTATGCTTTATGAAAGGATGTCTCTGGGGGGACACAATACGTCCGAGGGGGAATCAATGCAGGAATGGTTTGCTTTGTATGTGAAGTCAAAACACGAATTTGTCACTGACAGTGCATTAAAGGAAAAAAACATCGAGACTTTTCTCCCTTCAATACCAAAGCGAAGACAATGGAAGGACAGGCAAAAAACAGTCGAGTTTCCTCTTTTTCCCGGGTATCTTTTTGTTCATCTTCAGCCGCGTTCTGATGAATTCATGAAGGTGCTCAAGACAAAAGGGGCGGTCACATTCGTTTCATTAGACTCGGGAGTTCCTACGCCGGTAAATCATGAGGAATTTTCTTCCCTGAGACTCATGATAGAAAGCGGCAAAGAACTGGACATTTATCCCCATCTCAAGGAGGGAAGCCATATTAGGATCAGGCGCGGACCCCTCAAGGGAGCTGACGGATTTCTCTTGAAAAAAGAAGCCAATTATATGTTTATCGTCAATATCAATCTCCTTGGCAGAAGCATCGGACTTAATATCAGTTCTGATGACGTAGAAGATGCCTGATATTTCAGTGCATTCTTTCAGTAACCAACGGTAAATATTTCGTCCAAGTATCATCATTACCTTCTCGGTACTGTTTCTGTAACTGAGGGGGCGGAGCACCGCCCGGATACTGTATGGCCAGCACTACCGAAAAACACATGAAAAGGGTTCTGATAATAGATGAAAGCACGTTTTCGCGGGTATGTTCCGCACTCCTTGAACTTGAAGGATACAAGACGAAAAGTTTCAGCAGCAGCGAATGCTTGCCCGAAAAGCTCAATTATCAAACTTTTTGCCTGCTGATAACAAGTTATCCTCTCGATGCCGTCATGCTCGAGAAAGTGAAAACAATTAACCTCCCGACAATCATCCTTACCGACCATGTGGACAGGGAGATACTGCGCCTTCTTGATAATCTTCCGCAATCATTCTGCATGGTAAAGCCTCTTGACTATGAAAAGTTCAGGTTTCTGGTAAACGAAATAGCGCTTCAGGGTGTTTCCGGCTTAGAGGGTTATTCTGTTTTCTGAAATAATTTGTTCACACAAAAAAGGTGTATGAGAATATGGTCAGATTACTGAGAAATGAAATGATACAAAGTCTGCTGGCGCTAACGGCATTTCTTCTCCTGCTGCTTCTTTCTTCCTGTGCGGGACGTGACATACGTCCCGAAGCACTGATCGCGCAGCACACCTCTGAGACAAAAACTGAAAGACTGAATGCAGAGATACTCCAGAAAAGCACTGCGTTTCAAAAAATGTCCTCTGCAGCTGATTATATAATCGGTCCTGAAGATCTACTTGAAATAACCCTCTTTCAGGCAAAGGAACTGGATACTGTAGCGCGTGTCAGCGCTTCGGGTTTCATAAAATTACCCTTGATTGACAAGGTAGAAGCTTCTGGCCACACCACATCAGAACTTGAGCACATTATTGCCGGAAAATACAAGACGTACCTCTCAGAACCGGTGGTCGGGATATTCATTAAAGAGTACAGAAGCCAGCAGATTACCGTGCTCGGTTCTGTACAGAAGCCCGGGGTATACTATGTTTCTGGCCAGAGATCCCTTTTGGAGCTTCTTTCTTTGGCCGGAGGTCTCAGCGGAGATGCGGGTGACATCTGCATAGTCCAGAGAAGCACTCTACCGGATACAGGCGATCAGCAGACAACCAACAATATCGTTGTTGATCTGGACCAGCTATTGATAAAAGGGCAGATTGCATTCAATATTCCGATGCACGCCGGCGACGTAATTCTCGTTCCGAAGAGCGGTATTTTCTTTGTAGACGGTGCAGTCAGAAGTCCGGGATCTTTTCCACTGAAGGGGAAAATGACGTTCACACAGGCCATCAGTATTGCTAAGGGGTTGGATATGGATGCAACGAAGTCAGATATCAAGATATACCGTGATTCCGGAAAGCAGGAAAGAGATGTTATTATTATTGATTATGATGAAATCCTTGAAAGAAAAATCCCGGATGTTGAAATAAAAGACAAGGATGTTATTATCGTATCGAGCAGCAGTTTCAAAAGATTTCTGGGCGGGCTGGCAGGATATTTCAATTTCGGCTATTTCGGGTTCAGCGGTGTTCGTCCAGGTATTGGGTTTTAACGACTGCATAAAGGGAAACTTATGGATAACAAATATGAACTGAAACAGTTTGAGCCCAAGGATAGCTCAATTTCCACGTACATAGAGTATCTCCAAAATAAAGACAAAGAGGAGTTTCATCTGAGGGACTATCTCAATATCATCCTTAAGCGGAAATCGATGGTACTCATTTTCCTGGTTTCCGTCATTGTCATCACCTTGATATTTTCCCTTCTGAAGATTCCTTTTTACCGGGCAACCGCCGTTCTGAAAATCGAGAGTGAGACCCCGAGAGTCCTTTCCTTTCAGGGAGTTCAGATCGATGCTCTTGGCGCCAACTATTATCAGACCCAGTATGAAATCCTGAAAAGCAGAAGCCTTGCTGGAAGAGTAATAGCTAACCTGGAACTGCAGAAGAATGAGAATTTCCTTCCCCCCGCAGACATCCCGACCAGACTGAAAAGGTTCATCTTTGACAATACTGTCGGACTGTTTGTAGATTTTTACCGTTTTCTTACCGCACCAAAACCCGAAAAAGAGCCACAAGCAAACAGCAACACCTCAGAGGGACTATATGAAATACCAGATTACATGATAGATTCTCTTATCTCACGTATTGTGGTAGCTCCCGTAAAAAACTCCCAGCTCGTTAAAGTGAGTTTCATATCACAGAATCCGGAACTTTCTATGGATGTGACAAATGCAGTTGCACAGACCTATATAACCTTCGATCTGGAGACCAGAATATATGCCAGCAAAGAAGCAAAAAATTTCCTGCAGTCGCAGATTGAAGTAATGAAACAGAAAGTGGAGGAATCAGAGCAGACACTTAACGCATATGCGGCAAAAAATGGAATAGTATTTAACAGCAACAATAACAACCTCTATTCACAAAAGCTGTCCGATATTTCTGCTGCCTTGAACAGCGTTACCACGGAGAGAATTCAGAAAGAGGCGTTATACCGCGAGGTAAAGGACTCCGGACCCAACAATCCAATCATACTGAACAACCCTATGATACAGGGTTTGTGGAAACAGCATGCATCGCTTGAAGCAGAATATGATAATCTCTTGAAAATATACACTCCCGAGTACCCGAAGATGAAGAGTCTCAAAAATCAGATGGATTCTGTAGTTAACAGAATCTCTCAGGAAACCACAAAAATCATCCAATCAGCTGAGCTAGATTACAAGAATGCACTGAAAAAGGAAGAAAATCTCACAAGGGCGCTGAATTCTCAAAAACAGCAGGTACTCTCCTTTCAGGGCTCTGCTGCGCAATATGAAGTACTCAAGAGGGATGTTGACGTGAACAAAGGCTTGTACAACAGCCTCCTTCAACGCCTGAATGAAGTAAGCGTCTCTGCAAGCAACAAAGCTACGAATATCCAGCTTCTTGATAAGGCCATCTTGCCCAAATATCCGTTCCAGCCGAATATCCCTTTTAATATCATCCTCTCTATCATCTTCGGTCTCGCGGGCGGAGTCGGTCTCGCATTTCTGGCCGAGTATTTTGACAGCAGTATCAAAGACACAGATGATATTGAAAGAAAAGCCCGCCTTCCAATCCTCGGTGTTATTCCTGACGTCTATGACGTAAAGCATGTATCTGTTTCCTCACGGCCAAAAATTATTCATCTGGAGTCGAATCCACCAACTTCTCATACTCCTGTAGTTGTCAACAATAAAAAGGTCAGCCCGGTGTTGGAAGCGTTCCGTTCAATCGGCGCTTTTATCCTCTTGTCTTCTTCATCGAAGCCTCCGAAAACCATGCTTATTACTGGTCCCGATGCGAAAGTAGGCAAGACTTCGACCTGTATCAATATCGCCAATGCCTTGCTGGAATCACTCGGGAAAGGTATTATTATTGACGCCGACATGCGAAGGCCTATGCTGCATAGTGCGTTCGGCCTCGATAACTCAGTCGGACTTTCCTCTTTTCTTGCTGGTCATGTAGATTTTGATTCTGCTGACAACGGTCTCATCAAGCCTTCGAGCATGCGCGGGCTCAGCGTTCTGACTTCAGGTCCCGTGCCACCCAATCCGTCCGAACTTATAGGTTCCACACGCATGCAGGACCTCATTTATGCACTCCAGCCATTCTTTGAATTTGTCCTTATCGACTCTCCTCCTGTTATGGGGTTGCCTGATGCGATTTATCTCAGCAAGATTGTTGACGGTACCGTGCTGGTGGTAAAAGCAAATGAAACCCCGATAAAGGTTCTGCAGGAAACCAAAAAGGTATTTACGGGAATCGATGCAAGGATCCTTGGTGTCGTGCTAAACGGAGTAAAGGAAAGCGACCTTAAATACGGCTCATATAACTACTATCATTCTGCATACTACTCGTCTTATTTTGGCGACAAGGAAAAGTAGTTTTATCCGGATTACCATTCAAATGCATTCGGAAAGACTTGCAGAGAGATGCCCTTCAATGGAAACAGGAAGCATGTTTTTTTTTCTGCTGCCGGCCTTATAAGCAGATTCTATGAGGGTTGCCCCGTAAACGAAATTTACGATAAGGGCGTACGATATTATGATATCCTGCTCCATCTTCTCGAAAACCCGGACGCTGTCGAAAGCCTTTCAGGCCTTACGAAAATACCGCCTGAAAAAATCCGTTCTGCCGCATTGAAGATCATTCATCTGCTCATGTTCAATAGAAATCAGAATCCTTATCTCACCCTTGGGTTACCAGATCAGGCAACAGCAGCCGATGTCAAGCACAGGTGGAAAAGACTCCTTTTATTGATCCACCCTGACAGGTCACCGTCCTTCAAGGGAAATGAGACAATGACCCGGAGAATAAATGAGGCATACAGGAACATTGCAAATCTGGGGCCAAATGACGTTCCGAGTTACAGCCATGAAGATCGGAACACCAATGAATCAGCGGCTTTCACTGCCAGTTATGCTGCAGGGGGGAATATGCATGTCCAATCGCTGCTATCCCGTCATTATAAGTATCTCCGGCATCTTCCGACAATAATTGTCATCACCGCCGTCTCGCTGGCTTTCTTGAGCCTACTAATCTTTATCCTGCTGAAATAATTCTCAGAACATATGGAAATCCCTTTTCACAAGCCGTACATTACTGAAGACGAAATATCAGGAGTTGTCAATGCACTGAGTTCAGGATGGATAACCATGGGACCAACCACGGTGAATTTCGAAAATACTTTCAGGGAATACATCGGTACGAGGAATGCCGTATCAATGAACTCCTGCACCGCCTGTCTTCATCTGGCACTCAAAACAATCGGGCTCAAGGAAAATGATGAGGTTATACTACCCGCCATGACTTTCACTGCAACAGCCGAAGTCATCACCTACTTCAGGGCAAAACCCGTACTGGTAGATATAGAAAAGGAAACGGGAAATATCGATTATAGAAATATCGAGGAACATATTAACGGGAAAACGAAGGCAATTATCCCCGTACATTATGCAGGGCAGCCCTGCGATATGGACGAAATTGCCGCGATAGCCAAAAAATATCGTCTTTCAGTCATTGAGGATGCTGCACATGCCGTCCCCGCCTGGTACAAAAATAAAAAAATAGGGACACTCTCCGATATGACGTGCTTCAGTTTCTACGCAACCAAACCGATCACCACAGGTGAGGGTGGCATGGTGACTACCGAAAATGATGAGTGGGCTGACAGGCTCAGAATGCTACGGTTGCATGGAATCTCTCGAGATGCTTGGAAAAGATATACAAAAGAAGGATCATGGTATTACGAGGTCATGGAGGCAGGATACAAGTATAACCTGACTGACCTCCAGGCAGCTCTCGGTCTGGCCCAGCTCAGAAAAGCCGACTGGATGTGGCAGAGACGGAAAAACATTGCCGCACTCTATTCAGAAGCTTTTACGCCATGTGATGAGCTCATCACTCCTTACGTAAAATCTGACAGGAAAAGCTCATGGCACCTGTATGTGATCAAGCTCAATCTTGAGAAACTCAGAATTGACAGGAATCAGTTCATTGAAGAGCTAAAGAAACGGGGGATACTGACATCTGTCCATTTTATTCCCCTTTACAGGCACCCGTATTACAGGAATGCCCATGGATATTCCCTGAATGGTTTTTCAATGTCTGAATGGTTTTATGAGAGGGTCATCTCGCTCCCGATCTATCCCGGCATGACAAATGAGGATGTACGATCAGTAACAGATGCTGTGGCAGATATCGCAAAAAATTTTAGCAATTGAAACGTCTGTTTGATTTTGTTTTTTCCTCTCTTGGCATTATTGTGTTACTGCCTTTATTTGCAGGTATTGCCCTTGCGATAAAAATGGACAATGCAGGACCAGTCTTTTTCAGGCAGGAAAGAATCGGCAAAGATTTCAAGGCATTCAGAATTTACAAATTCCGTACCATGGCTCATAATTCCGGACAAAATGGACCAAAGATCACGTCCTCACACGACAAGCGTATTACGAGAACAGGGAAATATCTGAGAAGGTACAAACTTGATGAATTGCCGCAGTTATTCAATGTCCTGAAGGGAGACATGAGTTTTGTAGGGCCAAGGCCTGAAGTTGAGGAATACGTGAATATCTATAAATCAGATTATTCGAGACTGCTCAGGATTCGTCCGGGGATTACTGATCCGGCGTCGATTCAATATTCCAATGAGGAAACTATCCTAGCATCCGCAGACAACTGGGAAGAGGCATACAAAAAAAAAATTCTTCCAGAAAAAATCAGGTTGTCTTTGCACTACGTTGATCACCATAACCTCTCAACGGATCTGAAGCTTATCTGTAAAACAATTCTGAAAATAACCTAGAAGAAATTTAGACAAATCAGGATCAGGGAAAGATGGGTAAAACATTCACCAGAATATACAGGGACGTGAAAAAAGCGATCATACAGCATCGTCGTCTGTTTATTGTTCTCGTGCTTCTTCTTCAGGCAATTGTTGCCAACTATTTGGCATTTATCATCCGTTTCGAGTCAAAGCTCTCTCCCTTTTATCTGAATCAGTTTCTCACCTACCTCCCTTTGCTCGTATTCATACGTTTTGTCTTTATCATGCAGTCGGGTCTGCACAAAGGCTTATGGCGATACGCAAGTGTCAGCGATCTGATGAAAATCATTCATTCTACGACAATCGGAAGCATACTTTTTCTTCTCATTGTAAGATTTGTGATAGGCGAGGAAGATTATCCGCGATCAATCTTTTTCCTGGACTGGATTATTTTCATTTCGATATCAGGCGGGAACAGACTGTTCATAAGGGTTTTCAGGGAATATATGACACACAACCCGTCGAAGAAAAAGATATTGTTTGTCGGAGCAGGTGATGCTGCAGAAATGCTTGTGCGGGAAATGATGTATAAACGCGATAGTTC
The DNA here is from genome assembly GCA_040754395.1 of Nitrospirota bacterium. NCBI lineage: Bacteria > Pseudomonadati > Nitrospirota > Nitrospirota bacterium. Next base: position 14,963 of record JBFMCL010000012.1, read on the forward strand.
ATACAGTCCCATCGGATTTATCGACAACGATATACAAAAAAGAGGAAGCACCATCCATGGCATACCTATCCTCGGGACATACAGCATGCTCGACGAGATCATACAGCAACACAAACCTGATGAAGTACTTATCACTGAAGCCGATACCCAGAAGACTATCAGAGAAATATACGAAATATGCAAACCGCATAACATTACCATCAAGAAACTACCCGGCATAAACGACATCCTCGGCGGCAATATTTCCGTATCGACCAAAATAGGCCAGATACTCGTAAAGGCAAATCTGGTGACAGAGCAACAGGTGCAGGAAGCTCTTTCACTGCAGAAAAATGAGGGAGGCAGGCTTGGAGCGAAGCTTGTAAAGCTCGGCTACATCACCGAGGAGAAGCTGGTCTCCCTTCTCAATAAGCATTATGGCATCTCACATATCACGCCTATCTCACTTGAAGATCTGCTTCAGCGCGAACCTGTCGACACTAATATCACCTCATTAAGAGAGTTCATTCACGGCAAGCGTGTCCTGGTGACAGGAGCCGGCGGTTCAATCGGATCAGAACTTTCAAGGCAGATACTGAGATATTGTCCCTCTCATCTTATACTGATGGACAGGTATGAAAACAGTTTATTTGATATCGACCTCGAACTCAGAACCAGGGAAAACGGATCAACTATTTCTACAATAATCGCAGATATACAGGATGTTATGAGCCTGGAACGTATCTTTGCTAAGAACACGCCCCATATCGTATTTCATGCGGCAGCATACAAGCATGTCCCGCTTATGGAATACAATCCGATCGAAGCGGTCAAAAACAATATTTTCGGTACAAAGAACCTCCTTGAATCTGCTGCAAAATACCGGGCAGAGAATTTTGTCCTCATATCCACTGATAAGGCTGTCAATCCGACGAATATCATGGGAGCAACCAAACGGGTCGCCGAGTTCCTTACAGTGAATATGGACGCCTTATCCGAAACGAAATTCACTACCGTGCGTTTTGGCAATGTGCTCGGTACCAATGGCAGCGTTGTCCCGATCTTCAAGGAACAACTCAAGAAGGGAGGGCCTCTCACCGTTACCCATCCAGATGCGGAGCGTTTCTTCATGCTCATTCCTGAGGCAGTACATCTTGTGCTTATGGCAGCTGCATCGGGAAAAGGGGGAGAAATATTCGTCCTGGATATGGGGGAGCGGGTCAGGATTATTGACATGGCCGAGAATTTCATTCGTCTGTCAGGATTCATTCCCTACAGGGAAATTCAGATTGACTTCATTGGTCTCAGACCGGGAGAAAAACTCCATGAAGAGCTCTTTGATATTTCAGAAAAAGCCATAACAACATCCCATAAAAAGCTGTTGATGGCTGTCCCTGAAGTTCCTTCGATGGCATCACTGAAACAGCATATGATGAATTTAGAACGCTGCATACAGTGTTATTCTGTCAGCGATGCATTGCAGGTAATTCAACATATCGTGCCGAATTACATCAGACAGGATAACGCAGGTACTCCTGCCCCTCAATTTATGGGTGTGCACACAGAAATATAGACTGTGCCTGACATGAAACGGCATCTTATTTTCCGCAAATCGGACAATGAACAATAAAGGCAATATCCTGATAGTCGACGACGAACCCAATGCGCTAAGGGTGCTTTCTGCCATTCTCTCCGAGGAAGGTTACAGGGTTTTTGATTCCATAAATGTCGAAAATGCCATTGACTTGCTGCATCATGAAGATCTGGATGCAGTGGTAACTGACCTCAGAATGAAGGATAGAGACGGCATTGACCTGTTCAAATACGTGAGCAATAATTTTGCTGACATCCCGGTAATTTTTCTTACAGCGTATGGAACCGTTGAGTCCGCTGTTTCCGCCATCGCTCAGGGAGCATTCTATTATTTTATCAAGCCACCCGATTACATGAAACTGAAAGGTATCATCGCAAGGGCAGTGGAACAGCGATTTCTCAAGAGAGAGATTCAAATACTCAGGAAAAAACTTGCATTCAGGGACAATCATCACCGGATCATCGGAAACAATCACGAGATATGCAGGATACTGGACACTATTGAATCAGTAAAAGATTCTCCAAGCAGCGTTCTCATTAAGGGAGAAACAGGTACCGGCAAAGAGATGGTTGCCAAAGCTCTGCACTATCAGAGCTGCAAAAAACATATGCCCTTTATCACAATAAACTGTGCAGCCATCCCAAAGGAACTGCTTGAGTCCGAGCTTTTCGGTTACGAAAAGGGAGCCTTTACCGGTGCGGTTTCAAGAAGAATAGGAAAGCTTGAAGAGGCTTCTGGCGGCACCCTTTTCCTTGACGAAATAGGTGAACTTGAGCTTTCATTGCAGACGAAATTCCTGAGAGTGCTGCAGGAGCGAGAAATTGAAAGAATCGGGAGCAACAAAAAGATCAAGGTAGATTTCAAGCTCATATCATCAACAAATCGTGATTTCACGAAAGAAGTGCGAGAAGGAAGATTCAGGGAAGACCTGCTTTACCGGATTAACATTGTGGAGATTCAATTGCCACCGCTGCGGGAGAGAAAGGAAGACATACCTTTGTTTATCTCCGAATTTACCAAGGATTTCTGTGCCAGGGAGAATAAAAAAATCACGGTATCTGATCAGGCAATACAAGTTTTGCAGAACTATTCATGGCCTGGCAATGTCAGACAACTGAGGAATATCATCGAGATGCTAATAGTCCTTGCAAAAGGCAACAACATTACAATAAGGGATTTGCCGGAGGAAATTTTCTCTGAAAATCCGCATAAAGCAGGAAACAATTATGTGAAAACCCTTCGGGAACTGGAGACACAGGCAATACAGGATGCAATACGGGAATGCAACGGAAACAAGTCCAAAGCTGCGAAGATTCTCGGAATATCGAGAAAAGCGTTCTACAAGCGTCTCAAAGATATCACCGTTTAGTAATGTGCTACATGATATTTGCAATATCAGCCATATATTCACTATAAATATCTTTTGGCAATGCGAAGAGGAGGTATTTTGCTCTCCTCTTTAATTTTACTCCTACGATGTATCCGAAGGAAACATAATCATAATGTATACTGTAGTCATTGGATACAATATCACAATACCTCATTCCAGGTTTTCTTATAGACATATATCTGCAAACGGACATGTATCTATTGTCTCATCATATCTGAGGAGGTTTTTATGAAGGCGGTTATTCTTGCAGGTGGATTCGGCACCCGCTTTTCTGAAGAAACGGTATCACGTCCCAAACCGATGATAGAAATTGGCGGAAAACCGATACTTTGGCATATTATGAATATTTACTCTTTTCACGGAGTAAATGAATTCTTGATAGCAGTGGGATACAAAGCTGAAATTATCAAGGAATATTTTCTCAATTTTTATTCAATCAACAATGACATTACCATAGACCTTTCAAATGGCAAGACTACTGTACATAATGGTAATAATCAGCCAAACTGGAAAGTTCATATAATAGATACCGGATTGTATACGCAGACAGGCGGACGCCTTAAACGCCTCGGCAAATGGCTCGAAAATGAAGATATATTCATGTTCACCTATGGAGACGGTGTTGCAGACATAGACTTGAACGATCTTCTCTCGTTCCACAGATCCCATGGCAAACTGGCTACCGTTACCACAGTGCGTACACCAGCCCGATTTGGTCGGATCGGATTTGATGGGGACAGGATTGCAGAATTCTATGAAAAACCCGAATCCGGAGAGGGATGGATCAGCGGTGGCTATTTTGTTCTCAATGCTCAAGTTTTTGACTATATCGATAATGATAGCACTATTTGGGAACGAGACCCTGTTGAAACCCTGGCCAAGGATGGTCAATTAATGGGGTTCCGGCATTATGGTTTCTGGTCATGCATGGACACATTAAAGGAAAAAAACTATTTGGAAGAACTGTGGAATTCCGGCAAGTCACCCTGGAAGATATGGTAATCTGGAACAATGCAACCGTTTCTGAAAAGCTTCAAGATTTTCTCTGCCGTGGTTACGGCTTGTTCTGACCTGTCTTGTTCAGCCGGAAAGACTCACAGCAATCGGGAACAATAAATTCACTTATCAAAGATCGGACCAGCCTTTGCTATGAATAAGATTTTCTGGAAGGGAAAGAAAGTCCTGATTACAGGACATACGGGATTCAAGGGAAGCTGGCTGTCTTTATGGCTGCAGTCCAAAGGAGCACTTGTTACAGGGTATGCTTTACCGCCACATACCGTCCCGAATCTGTTTGATGCAGCGCAAATAGCGGACGGAATGATATCGATTATCGGTGATATCCGGAATCTGGATTTTTTGCAGTCTGTTGTGGCTGAACATCGTCCTGAAATTATTTATCATATGGCTGCACAAGCGCTGGTCCGTCACTCTTACAGCTATCCCGTTGAAACATATTCCACCAATGTTATGGGAACCCTGAATGTACTTGAAGCGATACGCCACACAGACAGTGTTCGCGCTGCCGTTATCATTACGAGTGACAAGTGCTATGAAAACAAGGAATGGGTCTGGGGGTATCGCGAAAACGATCCCATGGGAGGACATGACCCTTATTCAAGCAGCAAGGGATGTGCTGAACTGATAGTGTCAGCGTACCGCAATTCATTTTTTTCCTCAGATGATACGTCTCGCAGCCTTGCGGTGGCAAGCACCAGGGCAGGAAACGTCATCGGTGGCGGAGACTGGTCTAAAGACAGGCTTATTCCCGATATCATGAATGCGTTCATAGAAAAAAGGTCTGTTGTAATTCGCAACCCAAATGCGATACGACCATGGCAGCATGTGTTAGATCCGCTGTCCGGATATTTGCTTCTTGCAGAAAAATTATGGACAGAAGGCAGGAAATTTTCCCAGGCTTGGAATTTTGGTCCTGATGAGAATGATATGATAAGCGTATTGAAAATTACCGAGTTCTTGAGTCATCTCTGGGGAGATGGAGCCAGATGGGAATTCGATTCTTCCCGAAATCCACACGAAGCCCACTGCCTGAGGCTTGACTGCTCCAAAGCGAGGAATATTCTTGGATGGTCGCCCAAACTGAACGTGCAAAAAGCTTTGGAATGGACTATGGAATTCTATCGCAAATATCATCGTGAAGAAGATGTCTTACAGCTACTCAAAAACCAGATTACCCGCTACGAACTTGATCAAATTGAATAATATTCAGGCACATACAATCATGCTTCAGCAGCATAATAACACTCAGCATATCTGCAGGTTTTGCAGCAATGCCCTGACGTCTTCCTTTGTTGATCTTGGCATGTCTCCGCTGGCAAATGCATATTTGAAGGAAGAACAACTTCACAGGATGGAGCCTTTTTACCCGCTTCATACTCATGTATGTGAGAAATGCTATCTGGTCCAGTTACCGGAATTTCAATCATCAGCGAATATTTTCAGCGATTATGCATACTTTTCATCCTACTCCGACACGTGGCTTATGCATGCCAAAAACTATACAGATAGAATGGTCAAACGTTTCGGATTTCACTCAGATCACCAGATTATTGAGATAGCAAGCAATGACGGGTATCTCCTCCAATACTTTAAAAATTTGGGGTTCCCTGTACTCGGGGTAGAACCTGCAAAAAACGTGGCAATGGCCGCACAGGCTGCAGGCATTCCTACACTGGTCAAGTTTTTTGGGGTTCAGACTGCTGAGGAGATGGCGAGTGACAACATTCTTGCAGATCTGCTCATAGGAAACAATGTACTCGCTCATGTCCCGGATATCAACGACTTTGTAAAGGGACTGAAAATAGTGTTAAAACCACAGGGCATTCTCACCCTTGAGTTTCCTCATCTCATGCGTTTAATGGAAGGCAACCAGTTCGATACAATTTATCATGAACACTTCTCATATTTTTCTTTTCTCACCGTCGAAACCATTTTTGCAAAATACGGACTGACTCTTTTCGATGTTGATGAACTTGTCACACACGGAGGTTCCCTCCGTATTTATTGCCGCCATACAGAAGACATATCCAGACCAGTGAGCAATCAGGTGATTGCCCTGAAGGAAAGGGAAATATCTGCCGGATTCAGAAATCTCAGTCACTATCATTCCTTTTCAGAGAGGGTACTGGAAGCGAAACGAAAAATACTGAGTTTCTTAATATCAGCCAAACAGGAAGGAAAATCTGTCGCGGGATACGGCGCACCAGCCAAGGGAAACACCCTGCTCAACTACTGCGGTATCAGAACGGATTTTGTTGATTATACTGTCGACCGGAGCCCTTACAAACAGGGACTGTACCTCCCCGGAACACATATTCCCATTCATCACCCAGACAGAATTCGTGACACGACACCCGACTACCTTTTGATACTTCCATGGAATCTTAAGGATGAGATCATGGAACAGATGTCATATATCCGGGAATGGGGGGGGAAATTCGTAGTGTTTATCCCTGAGGTTACAGTGTATGAATAAATGGATGCAGGAGGGAATCTGCATACACTTCAAAACCATCTCCCAATCTACTCTTAAACTTATTTCCCCATACACACATTACTGATGATATTTACCGAAACCAAACTTAAAGGTGCCTATATCATCGAACTTGAAAAGCTGCAGGACAATCGCGGTTTTTTCGCGCGAACCTTCTGCCGCAGGGAATTTGAAGCCCGCAGACTCAATCCCAATATTGTGCAGTGCAATATCTCATACAATAAGAAAAAGGGCACGCTGCGGGGCATGCATTATCAGGCTGCTCCATATCAGGAGGCAAAGCTGATCAGCTGCATAAGGGGAGCAATTTATGATGTGATCATAGACATCCGTCCGGATTCTCCCACATACCGCCAATGGTTATCAGTCGAGCTGACAGCTCACCACCCTCCATTGACTATCGAGACTTCTCATTCACCCATCAACTTATCAACCCATAAGCTATTATATGTTCCGGAAGGTTTTGCGCACGGTTTTTTAACGCTCTCAGATAATGCTGAGGTTTGCTATCAGATGTCCGAATTCTATATGCCCGACTATGCACGGGGCATTAGATGGAACGACCCTGCTTTCAATATCAAATGGCCGATTGCTATTGCGGCAATGTCTGAGAAAGATATGCAATATCCGGATTTTTTGGATAATCATATCGAACGTGCACAACCCGTATGATTCTGATCCACAGGAAAGACTCAGGAAAGGCCGTGATGACATACAATTGTACCAAGCATTATATCTTCACGGTTAAAACGATATGAGTTTCACAGGTCGCAAAACAGATATGAATTTTGAAAAGACCGGGAGAGAAATGCATGCACTCATAACGGAATTATATCCCATCTGCCGAAGCATAACAGGAAAAGGGGTGCGAAAGACACTGGATATTCTGGGGAGATATATTCCGCTGGAAATTCATCAGGTTCCCACCGGCACACCGGTATACGACTGGACAGTACCGAAAGAATGGAACATAGAAGATGCATACGTGAAAAATTCGAAGGGTGACAAAATCATCGATTTTAAGGCAACAAATCTTCATATCCTCAATTACAGCATCCCTTTAAAGAAAAAAGTGTCTTTGCAGGAACTCAGGGAACACCTGTTCACGCTGCCTGATTATCCTGACTGGATTCCCTACCGGACTTCTTACTACAAGAATAATTGGGGGTTCTGCATAAGCCATAATCAGTATCTGAATCTTAATGACCCGGAGTATGAGGTATTCATCGATACATCTCTCGACAATGGCCATTTAACCTATGGCGAATATTTCATTAAGGGTCAGGAAGCAGACGAAATTCTCATATCGTGCCATATCTGCCACCCTTCCCTTTGCAATGATAATCTTTCGGGAATTGCCGTCACTTCATTTCTTGCAGAATACCTGACCCGGAAACAGTCAAGATACTCCTACAGATTTCTCTTTATCCCCGGAACCATCGGCTCGATAGCATGGCTTTCTCTCAATGAACACAGGATTGCAAATATAAAACATGGCCTCGTTGCAGCATGCCTGGGAGACCCCGGGAAATTTACCTACAAAAAAAGCCGTCTGGGCAACGCAGAAATTGACAGGGCCGTTCTGTGCACATTGAGGGACTCGGGAGAAGATTTCGGGATACTCAACTTTGTTCCGTACGGCTATGATGAACGCCAGTATTGCTCCCCCGGATTCAACCTTCCGGTCGGCTGTCTCATGAGAACTCCGTATAGCAGATACCCTGAATATCATACATCAGCTGACAATCTCGATTTTGTGCGTCCTGCATCTCTTGCCGGCTCATTTGCACTGCTTCTGTCCATTCTGAATATTCTTGAAAACAACAGGAAATTTCTCAACAAAAATCCCAAATGTGAGCCACAACTTGGCAAAAGGGGATTATATCAGGCCATAGGCGGAGAAAATGACAAGAAAAGCATGGAAATTGCTATGCTTTGGATACTCAATCTGTCAGACGGGTACAATTCACTAATTGATATCGCTGAAAGATCCGGCATCCGATTCTCACATCTGCGACAGGTTGTCGATATCCTTCTATCGCATTCTCTGCTGAAAGAGGTTCAATGACATGAGTCTCCCTGCCGGTCAGTCAAAAACTCGCAAAGGAGTATCCGGGAAAAAGATTCTGGTTACCGGAGGAAGTGGTTTTATAGGTTCGCATTTATGCAAAATTCTCCTCGAGAGCGGTGCCGAAGTATATAGTGTTACCCGCAAAAAAATCCTCCACAGGAATGATGGTATTCAGTGGCAACAAGGTGATCTCACCGAATACGAATTCGTTCATAGTCTTGTGAATACCGTGCGGCCGGATATAATTTATCATCTTGCGAGCCATGTATTCGGCTCACGTGATTTGAGCATGGTAATGCCAACATTCAGGAATAACCTGGTGACCACGATAAACCTCCTGACGGCTGCGGCACCGTCTCGATATATCCGTGTTATCCTCACCGGTTCCATGGAGGAACCGATGGATTGCGACGAGAGGTTTCCCTCCTCTCCCTATGCCGCTTCAAAATGGGCATGTACCGGCTATGCACGCATGTTTCATGCGCTGTACAAAGTACCTGTGGTTATCGCGCGTGTTTTTATGGTGTATGGACCCGGGCAAAGTGACCTCAAGAAGCTCGTTCCCTATGTTACGCTCTCCTGTCTGCGCAACGAGGTCCCGCGTCTTAGCAGTGGAACACGCAAGGTCGACTGGATCTATGTGACGGATGTTGTTGAGGGACTTATTGCAATTGCTTCCGCACCTGCAATAGAAGGGGAAACTATCGATTTGGGTTCGGGAAGCCTGGCACCAGTTCGGACCGTTGTTGAATACATCAGACATCTCGTCAGCCCGCAGATTGAGCCGCTATTCGGAGCCCTGAACGATCGTCCGATGGAACAAATTCGCGCTGCAAATATCCGTGATACTTACGACAAGATAGCATGGAAGCCGGTAGTCTCACTGCAAACAGGTTTGGCTCATACGGTTGAATGGTACAGGAGAACCCATATTGATGTCAAAACAAACATTTCGGAGTGAAATATTATCTGATGAAAAAAAATTATAGTGTGTCAGAATCACCGGTAATACTCCTCAGGCCTTCACCCGGCTGGGTTGCACTGAAACTGAACGAGCTGTGGGATTACAAAGAACTGCTGTACTTCCTTATCTGGCGGGATGTAAAGGTGCGTTATAAACAGACGGTGCTTGGAGCTGGTTGGGCAATCATACAACCTTTTTTTACCATGGTAGTATTCAGCCTTTTCTTCGGCAAATTGGCGAAAATGCCGTCCGATGGGATCCCTTATCCCATATTCAGCTATGCTGCCCTCGTACCCTGGACTTTCTTCACTAATGGTCTGAACAAAGCTTCCAACAGTCTCGTCAGCAATGCGAACCTGATCAAGAAAGTCTATTTCCCGAGACTCTGTATCCCTATTGCATCCGTATTATCGGGTGTCTTTGATTTCCTCCTTTCGTTCACGGTGCTGATTGCGATGATGTTCTACTATAATCTTACGCCCACCATAAATATCGTCTGGTTGCCCTGTCTGCTTCTGCTGGCACTATGCGCTTCCCTGAGTGTCTCTCTCTGGCTGTCGGCGATGAATGTCCAGTTCAGGGACGTGCGCTATATCGTACCGTTCATTATCCAGTTCTGGATGTTCGCAACCCCGATAGTCTACCCCAGCAGTCTTCTGCCTGAGCCCTGGCGGACTGTTTACGGCATTAATCCGATGGTCGGAGTGGTCGAAGGCTTCAGATGGGCCCTGCTGGGAACAACTACCGCGCCGGGTTCCATAATTATTGTGTCATCGTTGGTAACCTTCCTGCTTCTCGTCAGCGGCGCATTCTATTTTCGCCGTATGGAAAAATCTTTTGCGGATGTCGCATGAATACCTCAAACAAAGATATCACTATCCGTCTGGACCGGATCAGTAAGCAATTCCGGATCGGGAAGCAACAGTCCGGGTACAGGACTCTCCGGGATACCATTGCAGACTCCCTGTTAGCACCATTCCGCCGTGCAGTAAGACTCATGCGGGGACAGGCATCAGCAGCCTCTGAATTAAATGAGACCATCTGGGCCTTGAAGGATATATCAATGGAAATCAGCAAGGGTGAAGTCGTCGGACTGATCGGACGGAACGGAGCAGGCAAGAGCACCCTGCTGAAAATCCTTTCCCGCATCACGGAGCCTACTGAGGGATCCGCGGAGATCCGTGGAAGAGTCGGTTCACTCCTTGAGGTGGGAACAGGTTTTCATCCCGAACTGACGGGGCGGGAGAATGTCTATCTGAACGGGACAATACTCGGTATGAAGCGGACTGAAATCGCAGACAAGTTTGATGAAATAGTCGGTTTTGCGGAAATCGAAAAATTCATTGACACCCCGGTGAAGCATTATTCGAGCGGGATGTACCTGCGGCTTGCCTTTGCGGTAGCAGCCCACCTCGAAACAGAAATCGTCTTTGTGGACGAAGTCCTTGCAGTGGGTGATGCACGTTTCCAGAAAAGGTGCATCAGCAAGATGGAAGATATTGGCAGGGAGGGAAGGACAGTCCTCTTCGTCTCTCACAATATGCCCGCCGTCACCCGTCTCTGCAAGCGCACTATACTCCTTGAAGAAGGCCGTATAATCCAGGATGGCCCTACAAAGCAGGTCGTTTCCGGATACCTGCGGTCGCAATACGGATTGACCGGCGTCAGGGAGTGGAACGATCCTTCGACTACGCCTGGAAACGATATCGTCCGGATGCATGCGATCCGTGTTGTTGCAGAGGACGGTGTTGGGACCGATGCGATCGATATCAGGAAGAAAATCGGTCTTGAAATTGAATTCGAAGTTCTCAGGGAAGGATATCCCCTCATCCCGAACTTCGGGGTTTTAAACGAAGACGGGCAGATCGTCTTCGTCACAATAGATCAGGACACTGAATGGAGAAATATTCCGCGTCCCAAAGGGAAGTTCATAAGCACCGTCTGGATCCCCGGGAATCTGATGGCCGAGGGCACGTTTTTTGTCGGAGGGGGCATCGCAACCGAACAGCCGTTTACGGTCCATTGCGACCAGCCGTATGCGGTTGCGTTCCAGGTAATCGACACCCTTGAGGGAAATTCTGCCCGGGGCGACTATACAAGAAACCTTCCCGGAATCATCAGACCCCTCCTTCCGTGGAGCACGAAATTCAGTCCCAATGGGAAATAGCCATCCATAATCAGACATCTCAGATGACGGGAAGTACGATTTGACAATAAACCCTCACAAGATATCTGTACTCCTTACGTTAAGAAATATGTTGATCATGTTTCTCACTTTTTTGCCGGGGAATACCGGGGCAAAATGGAGGGCATGGTATTACCGGAAGAAGTTTAGGAAATGCGGAAAAAATCTGAGGATCGGGAAAGGTGTCATTATAGAGGGTGCAGAGCATGTTACCGTAGGAGATAATGTACATATTGACCGGTATTGTATCATAGAAGCAGGAAAATTGAAGCTCACAACATGCAAGAAAATCATCTCTCAGAATGATAGTGACATCCCGGCAGGGGAATTAATCCTTGGAAACAATATTCACATCGTCTCCTTCAGCATGCTGATTGCTGAGGGAGGTATTATGATTTCGGACAACTGCACTCTGAGTGCGGGGTCGAAAATCTATTCGATCACCAATCTCGCTTATGATCCGGATAACAGGACGAAAAGGATTTCGATTATGCCATATGAGCAGGCGCCTTTTCTTATAGCCCCGGTCGTTCTCGAGCAGAACGTATGGATAGGCTTGCATGGCATCGTAATGCCCGGGGTCAGGCTCGGAAGAGACTCCTTTGTAGTAAGCAACTCGCTCGTAATGCACTCGTTTCCCGAGAATTCCTATATTGCCGGACAGCCTGCGAAAAGGATACGTGAAAGATTTCTCACCGAACATGCACAGGCCTGATGCTCTCATATGAAGATACATATTATCAGTGATGATATCCAACGCTTCGAAGACCTTAGAGAAAACTGGCACGCCGTGTATTCAGCCGACCCAAATACCACCGTCTTTCTGTCCTGGGCCTGGCTGCGTGGCTGGATAGCAGCAACCCCTTATAAATGGATAGTATTGGCAGCTCAGACGATGCCCGGATCGCCTTATGTGGCTTTTATGATCGTCGGAATGCACCATGCAGAAATAAATGGCAGACCACAGGTGATTCTTTACATGGGTGGCAATCCGTTTTCATATCATACAGGGTTTATCTGTTTACCTGAGCATGCTGAAAAAGCGTTACCTGCCTTAGCCACATTTATCAAGAATACTTTGAACTGGCATATTTTTCATTTGAAGGAAGTCACTGATCCCCGATTAGATTTTTTTCTGAAATGCTTTGGCCGGATGAAGTTTCAGATCAGGGAATACGACAAAACCCCATGGGTATACATTCCGCTGCCTGAAACAGTCGAACACTACGTGGAAAAAATGCTCGGGTCAAAGACCCGTCAGGAGTTAAAGCGCAGGACCCGGTTGATCGAAAACCTGAAAGAATTTCACATCTCCCATCTTGACGGTGACAGTATCCATTCAGGCATTGAGACACTGCTGGGACTTTGGCAGGCACAGTGGGGAGAGCAATCCGAGGAAACTTTAAATATGTTTCGTTCCCTATTCATGTATTGCTTCAAAAATGATCTGCTGGTGTCAAGAATATTATGGGATGGTAACGTTCCAATCGCGGGAAGCATAAGCTTTATCGACAGACAAAAAAAATACAAGGTTGCCTCATTGAATGTTTTCAATGGCTCGTATCACAAATTTTCTCCGGGTTCTGTAATGTGTTTGCTGAGTATCAGATATGCAATCGAACAAGGCTTACGGGTATTCGATCTTGGTGTGCACAATAAGACATACAAATACTCCTTTGGCGGACATGAAGGGTTGAACAGGAACGTTATGATCAGCAATATCGGATACATGAAAAATCTCCGGAGACAGTTGAAAATAAGAACGAGGATAAGAAACCTGCTGGGCGTCTTAAAGGATAAGGGATGAGCACATCTTCCGGTGTGTTGCCCGAACCCCGCAGGCAAATAATGATTAGATAGTCCCCATATTGGCTTACAGACTCATGAATGATATGTTGATTCAATCAGTTCTGATATGCGCACATCCTGACGACGAAGTGCTTTGGTTCAGCTCTGTGCTGGAGAAAGTAGACAAGGTAATCATCTGTTTCATGGGTGTAAGATCAGATCCGGATTGCCGTATCGAACGGCAATCAGCGCTCAACGAGTATCCCCTGAGAAATGTTCATTGCCTCGGACTCGACGAGTCAGAAACCTTTTACGGAGTCGACTGGGATAATCCTGTAACAACCGAGTACGGTCTCGAAATAGCCGATAAAAAATATCCTGACCGTCTGTACAGAGAAAATTACTTGAGTCTCATAAAAATGCTGACACCGGAACTGGAAGGATATCAGAACGTGTTTACTCATAATCCCTGGGGAGAGTACGGGAGTGATGAGCATGTGCAGATACACAGGGCCGTTACCGATATACAGAAGTCAGGGCATTATACCATGTGGTTCCCCAACTATGTCAGTAACAAATCATGCGGACTGATGGCGAGTCAGATGGACGCCATAAATTTGTCATACATCACACTGCAGACGAATAAAGAACTGGCTGCCCGGATACAGCGTCTTTACCAGAAGCACAAATGCTGGACCTGGTACGATGACTGGCAGTGGTTTAAAGAGGAAACTTTTCTCTCAAAGCCGGCTGCTGCGGAAAATGCCATGGGTTCCGGCCGGACCGTTCCCATGAACTTTATAAGAGTTCCTGCTCCTGAAAAACAGGCCAGGCGGAAGCGATTTTCAGGCGCTTCTCTCGTAGAATTCCTGACGGGCAGAGGCTGAATATCCAGATGGTGTTCCTGTCCCGGCAAACCATCATCACAGTTCCTTAAGAACACATTTTTCAGAAAATAAAAAAATCCGGGCATTCCATTCAAGGAAGGGATAATAATGGCTAAATCGAAAAAAAATGCATTTACTGTTCCTCTTGCACGTCCTGACATTACCGGCAAGGAAATACGAACCGTCCTTGCGGTGCTCAGGACACCGTATCTGAGCTTCGGTCCCCGACTGGAGGAGTTTGAGAAGAAATTTGCAGCGTATACCGGTTCACGGTACGCCGTCGCAGTAAACAGCGGGACGGCGGGCCTGCATCTGGCAATCAAGAGCCTGGAGATTGACAGGAATGACGCAGTCATTACCACCCCTTTCAGTTTTATCGCGTCTGCGAACTGCATTTTATACGAAAACGCATTGCCGGTCTTCATCGATATCAACGAGGACACGTTCAACATTGATTCAGACCTGATTCAGCAGTTTCTGAAAAAGGAATGCAGACGTGACAGGAAATCGGGCAGGCCCGTGCACAGAAAATCAGGAAGAACGGTGAAGGCGGTACTTCCCGTACATGTCTTCGGCAATCCCTGTGAGATGCATCAGATCATGGAACTTGCACGGGAATACAAGCTCTCAGTCATCGAGGATGCCTGTGAGGCAGTCGGTGCGGAGTATCATGGCAAAAGGACAGGAAGCATAGGCGACGTCGGGGTGTTTGCATTCTATCCGAACAAGCAGATTACCACCGGGGAAGGCGGCATTATCACGACAAATAATGAAAATGTGGCGAATCTCTGCAAAAGCCTCAGGAATCAGGGCAGAGACCACTACGGTGGCTGGCTCGCCCACAGGCGCTTGGGATATAATTACAGAATCAGTGACATCAATTGCGCACTTGGAATTTCACAGCTGGAGAGAATAGAAGAGATACTTCAAAAACGCGAAAAAATTGCTTTCATGTATAATGCCTTGCTCAACGGGTTCGTAAAAACTCCCGAAACGCAGAACCGCTCAAAAAGAAGCTGGTTTGTATATGTAATATGCCTTCCCGATGAGTACGAAAAGGAGACAAGAGACGATATTCTTGCAAAGCTGACTGATAGGGGGATAGGATGCAGCAACTATTTCCCTCCTATCCATCTCCAGCCGTTTTATCGGGAAACTTTCGGCTACACAGAAGGCGACTACTGTATTACAGAACGGATATCGGCAAGGACAATAGCTCTGCCTTTTCATAATAATCTGAAGAAGTCCCAGATTGCCTATGTAACGGATAATCTGAAGGATATTCTGAATATAACCTGATAACGATGAAAAAAATTATTAAGAAGGCATTCAGAAGTCTTGGCATAGAGGTGTCCCGATACAGACCGCATCTGCCGAGCAGATTTGACCCCCTCAAGTTTAGTGATGCATGCGTAAGCCTTAAGACTGGAAAAGAGTTCAGAGGGAATATGCTTCTTTCCTTTATTATCGAACCCTTCATGACCGAAGAAGGTGGTCATGTTTCGCAGGCCCATACCAATCCCGTTGATTCGGTACAGATAGCCCAGATATTCCTGGATCTTGGATATGACGTGGACGTCATCCATTACAGGAATACCACATTTATTCCCCAAAAAAACTATGCGTTCTTCGTCGGTGCGAGGACAAACTTCCAGAGAATCGCCACATTACTGAACAGGGGTTGTATCAAGATTGTGCATCTGGACACCGCACACTGGGTATTCAATAATTATGCTACATTCCGAAGGTCCCTTGAGGTACAGCAACGCAAGGGGATATCCATACCGGATAGCAACAGAATTATCGAACAGAATTTGGCAATTGAATACGCAGATTATGGCACGATCGTCGGCAATCACTTTACTGCCGGCACTTATGCATATGCAAAAAAACCGATATTTGTGATTCCGCATTCAACCTGCGCGGTGTATCCGTGGCCGGAAGAAAAGAGTTTTGAACTCTGCAAAAAAAATTATGTCTGGTTTGGAAGTCACGGATTTGTTCACAAGGGACTCGATCTTGCACTGGATGCTTTTGCCGGAATGCCGGACTTCCATTTATATGTCTGCGGCCCGCTGGACAGTGAGCCAGCTTTCACCTCTGCATACCAGAAAGAACTCTTCCAGATGCCCAATATTCATTCGATCGGATGGGTTGATATACGCAGCCCTCAGTTCATCGATATCATGAACCGATGTGTTGGAACCGTCTACCCTTCCTGTGCGGAATGCGGGGCGGGCAACGTACTGACATGCATGCAGACAGGGATAATCCCTGTTCTCAGCATTGAATCCGGATCTGATATCGATCTGGCATTCGGGAGAACCCTTCAGACTTCCTCTGTTGAGGAAATACAGCAGACTGTGCGTCATATTTCCGACCTTTCTCCCGATGAACTGCAGCGTATGGCCCGTGATGCCTGGACATTCGCAAGGACCAATCATACTGTTACACGGTTTGCTGAAGAGTATAAAAAAGTGATTTCGCATATTTCCCAGGCAACCACTTCGGGAAGAATTCCCGAATACGGTGATTTTGCGCGTCACAGATAATTTTTTTATTCACTGCCTTTCCTTTGCCAGTCAGTGAAGTTATGTACACACTGCAAATCAGATTTCTTTACGAAATTTTGATATTTATATCGCACCCATAACAGGAGGGGAAAAAAAGATGAGGAAGAGAAGAAAAACACTCTATTATCTGGTGTATTGCATGCTGCTGATGAATATTATCGCTGCAGGCACTGCATCAGCCGTGGCAGTATGTCCTTCTGAGATGCTTCACTACTGGAAGCTCGATGAAGGCAGTGCACCATATGACGACTTTTACGGCACCAACAATGCGACCTGTACTGTCTGTCCTTCTCCCGTAGCAGGGAGAGTCAACGGCGCCCAGCAGTTCACCGCGACAACCAATGTGTCTGCAGTTGATGACGGCACCTTTGACTGGGACAACTCCCAGAGCTTTTCCGTGGAAGTATGGATGAAGACTGCCAGCTGCTCGGGAACCGACGTGCTGGTCGGCAGGGATGACAGCGCCACCCCGGTTCACTGGTGGGTGGGATGCACCAACGGTATCGCAGAGGCATATCTCATCGATTCCAACAACAACGGCTACGGCGTGGGGGGGACTACCCTCCTTACCGACAACAGCTGGCATCATCTCGTCTTTGTCAGGAATGCGGCTGCAAACACCATATCTCTTTATGTAGACGGGCAGCTCGAGGATTCGGTCAGCACCGCCTATACCGGAACCTTTAATTCCACCGCCGCTCTCAATTTCGGCTGGCTGAATCTTTCCACAGGATACCATTTCTCAGGCGCTCTCGACGAAATTGCGCTCTACAACAGAGCCCTCCCCCTTGCAGAAATCAGTCAGCATTACAAAGATGGTTCCATCGGGTTACGATGGGGCTATTGTGCCTGCTCCTCTCCGGTCAGAATAATGCAACTTGGCGACTCGATCACCTTTGGAGAACCACCGTATGACCCCATACTGGTCAAAGGGTTCAGGCAACCACTGTACCAGTCATTGACAGATGCCGGATATTCATTCGATTTTGTCGGAAGCATGCAAGATGGAGACATCAGCCTTTTTGACATCGACCACGAGGGACACGGCGGCTGGGCTGCAAAAAGAGAAAGGCCGCCTTACGGAGGCGGCATCGCACCCTATGTTCAGGGCATCCTCACTACAAATCCTGCTGATGTCGTGCTGCTTCATATCGGGACGAATGATGTGTCTGACGGGCTCGAAAATGCGAATGATGTTGCCGAGATACTCGACAATATCGATATTTTGAGCAATGATATAGTGGTAGTCCTTTCAAAAATCATCCGCCGCACAGACGACAAGGCCGTTAAAACAACACTCTTTAACAATGCTGTGGGAGCAATGGCGACGACCAGGATTGCCAGCGGCGACAGAATTGTCGTTGTGGATCACGAGAATGCGCTGAATTATTCCACTGACATGGCAAGTGTTCTTCATCCCAATCAGACCGGATACAACAAGATGGCCAATGTCTGGTTTAATGCCCTCAGGGCATTTCTCCCTGTCTGTGCAGAACCTGCTATGCCGCCGTGTCCTTCTGAGATGCTTCACTACTGGAAGCTCGATGAAGGCAGTGCACCATATGACGACTTTTACGGCACCAACAATGCGACCTGTACTGTCTGTCCTTCTCCCGTAGCAGGGAGAGTCAACGGCGCCCAGCAGTTCACCGCGACAACCAATGTGTCTGCAGTTGATGACGGCACCTTTGACTGGGACAACTCCCAGAGCTTTTCCGTGGAAGTATGGATGAAGACTGCCAGCTGCTCGGGAACCGACGTGCTGGTCGGCAGGGATGACAGCGCCACCCCGGTTCACTGGTGGGTGGGATGCACCAACGGTATCGCAGAGGCATATCTCATCGATTCCAACAACAACGGCTACGGCGTGGGGGGGACTACCCTCCTTACCGACAACAGCTGGCATCATCTCGTCTTTGTCAGGAATGCGGCTGCAAACACCATATCTCTTTATGTAGACGGGCAGCTCGAGGATTCGGTCAGCACCGCCTATACCGGAACCTTTAATTCCACCGCCGCTCTCAATTTCGGCTGGCTGAATCTTTCCACAGGATACCATTTCTCAGGCGCTCTCGACGAAATTGCGCTCTACAACAGAGCCCTCCCCCTTGCAGAAATCAGTCAGCATTACAGTAACGGACTGAACGGCTTTGGCTATTGCACGCCAACCTTCACCGTCACCGGTTCCGCACCCGGCGGACATGGCACTATCTCCTGCGTGCCTTCTACTGTCAACTCGGGCGCTTCCTCCACCTGCACCATGACCCCCGATGCAAACTATCACCTCTCGGCGCTCACTGACAACGGGACTAATGTCCTCGGTTCGGTCGTCAATAACCAGTACACCATCTTCAACATCACCGCAAACCATACCGTCGTTGCCACCTTCGCCATTAACACCTACACCCTTACCGTAGCAAAATCAGGTAAAGGGAACGGTACGGTAACCAGCATTCCTTCAGGAATCAACTGCGGTGGTGATTGTTCTGAAGCATTTAATACCGGGACTTCCGTTACCCTTATTGCCACAGCATCCTCTGATTCAAACTTCACCGGATGGAACGGCGGGGGCTGTACGGGCACGGGAAACTGCACGGTGATCATGAATAGTGCAGTTACTGTTACCGCCTCGTTTGATGGCAAGTATTTCATATCGGGAACTGTCCGGACGCCGAGCGGCTCAACTCCGGGAAGTCCTATCCGCGGCGTAACAATCACCCTTGGGGGAGATGCCGGCGGCACTGCCATAACCGATAAAAACGGGTATTATCAGTTCGCGGGATTGCCGAACGGTAATTACACACTCACCCCCAGTATGCTCAATTATTCATTTACCCCCGCGACCAGAGCTGTCGCATTATCCGAGAGGAATATGTACTCGCAGAATTTCACGGGAACATATTCTGTGAGTGGCACCCATTCACTGTCCGGCAAAATTCTCACGGCCCAGGGCAGTCCATTATCCGGGGTAACCGTAGCGCTGAACGGAAGCGCAACAGGCACCACACAGACAGACATCCTCGGCAATTACACATTTTCAGGACTGTCGAACGGGAACTATACCGTCACGCCCGGGATGGCCGGCTATACTTTTGCGCCTGAATTCAGAACAGTCACCATCAGCGGGTTCAGTATGTCGGGAATGAACTTTACCGGAACCTTGACAGGCGGAGGGATATACTCAATATCAGGCACTGTGCGTTTGCCAAGCGGCGCGTTTCCGGGCAAACCAGTACCGGGCGTCGTGGTATCATTAACAGGAGATTCTACCGGGACCACCACCACGGATAATTACGGAAATTATACCTTCAGGTCGCTGCCGAATGGTAATTTCACTATCGCTCCGTCAAAAACAGGGTATACATTTACCCCGACTGAAAGAAATGTCACGATAGACAAAAGAAACCTGTATATGCAGGACTTTACTGCGGTGCTGGAACAATAACATTTCACATGGGAAAAACAGGTCCGCCGGCTAAACTGTTCCCGCGGTCATGAATTCATTCGGTCCCGGGATCTGCCGCACACACTACCGAACCCGTCTCACAACCGGTTTTGCGTATTTAGTCTCATTGCCGCAAGCCCAAGCGCCTGCGCGACGGACAATCCGGAATGACATGCCAGCGGGCGTATCATTGTAACGAGACAGGTTCTTGTAAAGAAAGGAGATGACGATGAAGCAGAGACCATTACAGAGGATATCTATTCTCCTTTGTCTCATTTGTCTCGTATTGGGAGCCTGCAGTGGCAGCGGGGGTTCTTCGGGCAGTGCAGGTTCCCACACTACCGTTACTGTCTCGGGACCTCTGATGGTTGATTCGTTAAATCCACGGTATTTTGCAGACGGCAACGGAAAAACAGTGCTTCTTTCCGGATTTGAGTTCTGGGATGTGCTTCTTGCCGACGGCCAGCCTGCGCGCGAGGCCATATCATGGGAAACATTCCTCAAAGCTTCCCGGAAGCATAGCACCAATTTCATCAGATTATGGGTATGGAATGAATTGACCAGATTTCGTCATGCGCCAGATGCTCCATGGTACACAAGTAAGGAAATCTGGATGAGAACGGGCCCTGGACTTGCCCTGGACGAAAAACCGAAATTCGATCTGACAAAATTCAATCAGGCCTATTTCGACGAACTTCATGCCCGGGTCAGTCAGGCTGCGGAGAAAGGGTTTTATGTATCGGTCATGCTGTTCGAGGGATGGTCATTGCGATACATGGAGGCTCCATGGAACTGGAACGGTCATCCGTTCAATCCCCGGAACAATATCCAGAACCTGAACGGGGACGTGGACGGCGACAGTCTTGGAACGGAGGTACACACTCTCCAGGTACCTGAAATCACCCGTATCCAGGAACAGTATGTGAAAAAAGTCATTGATACGCTGAATGATCTCGACAATGTACTGTTCGAAATATGCAACGAAGACCATGAAGGTTCAACTGCCTGGCAATACCATATGATTGCGTATATCAGGGATTATGAAAAGAACCACAAACCGAAACAGCATCCCGTATGGATGTCCACCCAGTATGTCCGCTCCGACCCCGGCGTGCAGTTTAACACTGTTTTGCTCGACAGTCCGGCAGATTGCATTTCACCAAATCCCTATGGCGGCTATAAGGACGATCCGCCCGCATCTGACGGGCGAAAAATCATCATCTCTGACTCCGACCATCTCTGCGGATGCATTCTTGACCATACCTGGGTTTGGAAAAGCTTTACGAGGGGTCTGAACATTGTGAACTATATGGAACTGCCTGAATTACTGGACAACAATACAAAGCATGTCGCAGCCCGGAATGCTATGGGACATGTCCTTCAGTATGCCAACAGGATAGACCTGTCATCGATGATTCCGAGCACCGACCTGTCATCGACAAAATACTGTCTGGCAAATCCGGGGAAAGAATATATTGTCTACCAGCCTGAGGCAGGAAAAAATTTTACCCTGCTACTCCCGGCAGGCAGATATGAATTCGAATGGTTCAACCCGTCTACCGGTCGCACGGGAGCGAAGGGAGTTATCGAAACCGGGGGAGCAAGGGAATCTTTCAGTTCCCCATTTGGGGGTGATGCGGTTCTCTACATTTATATGAGCATATGATACTGAATAACGCACGCTCCAGGTTTGTCTCTGCATGGACACGCTTCTGGATGAAACGTTCCGGGCTTGGCAGGACTGGCAGGATGAGCACACGCCTTGCAGCTCTCTTTGTCCCTGCCTATAAGTCACGTTGCCCCCTCGCCCGCATCTCAGTTAAAGGGTATATTTCGCCTTCAGCGGTTATTAACCATGACAGGCTGGCGTTTGGCAGGCATGTCTTCATTGGTGACAGAGTTGTGATATACAAGGCTCACGAAGGAGGAGGGGTTGAAATCGGTATGGGCTCACATGTGCACAATGACACAATAATAGAGACAGGATCAGGCGGAAGCCTCGCAATAGGCGAAAACACCCATATCCAGCCACGCTGCCAGTTCTCAGCATATAAATCCCCGATATTCATCGGAAACGGGGTCCAGATTGCACCAAACTGCGCGTTCTATCCTTACAATCACCGTATGTCTCCATGTGAACCGATACACAGGCAACCCCTGACATCGAAAGGGGGTATTCATATTGGTGATGATGCATGGATAGGAGTCGGGGTAATTGTGCTTGACGGAGTACGCATTGGCAGAGGCGCGGTTATTGGGGCCGGTGCAGTAGTGACCCGGGACGTCCCTGACGAAGCGATTGCTGCCGGTGTGCCGGCGAAGGTGATCGGGATGAGAAGCAGCATCCCGTCTGAAGACGGAGGGAAAACCGGCAAAGAGGTGCTCCGGTGATCGGTGGTAGTCAGCCTCTGGTGAGCGTTCTTACCCCTGTGTACAATGGTGAAAAATACCTAATTGAGTGTATCGAGAGCGTGCTTGCCCAGACATATCAAAACTGGGAATATATCATCGTGAACAACTGCAGTACAGACCGTACGCCGGAGATCATTCACCAATATGCTGAAAAAGACCCGAGGATCATACTCCATACCAATGATACGCTGCATAAAGTAATCCAGAATCATAATATTGCATTTAGTCTTATTTCAGACAAAAGCAAATACTGTAAAGTTCTCCAGTCAGACGACTGGCTGTTCCCGGAATGCATTCAGAGGATGACTGAGGTGGCAGAGCAATATGCATCTGTAGGCATAGTGGGATCCTACCGGCTCGACGAGGACATCGTGAACTGTGACGGACTCAAATACCCGAGCACCGTCGTTCCCGGACGAGAGATATGCCGGGCAACCCTTCTCGGCGGTCCCTATGTGTTTGGCTCTCCGACGACAGTCATGTTCCGGTCCGATCTGATCCGTCAGAAAAAACCTTTCTACAATGAAAACAACCTGCATGCCGATACCGAGGCATGCTATGACATCCTGCGAGACAGTGACTTCGGCTATGTCCATCAGGTTCTCTCATTCACCCGGAGGCATAATGAGACGGAATCATCATATGCAAAGAGGATGAACACATACCTTTCCGGGAGTCTGATCATTCTTAAGAAATACGGGCCTGTATATTTAAGTGAACAGGAATATAACAGACGTGTGGAAAAACATCTGAATGAATATTATCTGTTCCTTGCGAGCAGCTTTCTGAAAAAAAGAGACAAATCCTTCTGGGAATACCACAAAAAAAGCCTGCAGGATCTCGGGGTTGGGCTCAGTTACACGAGACTGGCAGGAAAATCATTTCTGATCCTGTATAACCGGATACTGAGACAATTGCAAATATGATTTTGATAATTGTATTGATCACATTCAATAATGCTGTACAACTGCTACCGTATCCGAAAATATATTCGGATAGATCTCTTTGTATCACCTGTCATAGATGAAATGAACACCCGGAAAGATATTTCTGTACTGATAGCAACCTACAGGCGTCCCGACATCCTTTCATTTACTCTGGACAGTTTCAGATCTTTGCGAGTAGATGGCCTTCATTGGGAAATTCTGGTGATAGACAACGCCGGGGACGAAGACACCAGAAAGATTATTGATGGATATCAGGATATATTGCCAGTGAAGTATTTCGTCGAACCGAAAAGAGGAAAGAATAATGCGCTCAATCATGCGCTTCCCATCGCCCGAGGCAAAATCCTTGTGTTTACGGATGACGATATCATTGCTGACCCCGACTGGCTCATGGAAATATGGGAGGGAACACAACGCTGGCCTGAGCATGCAATTTTCGGGGGAAAGATACTGCCGAAATTTCCTGTACAAACCCATAACATCCCTACCGACTCCTCTCATTGGATGATACGCGGCGCATACGCAATTGCAGACTGGAACCTGGAAGAGGGGGTTTACCCTGCCGACAAGGTATGGGGGGCAAACATGGCTGTCCGTTCTGAGATATTTCACAACGGTGTGATATTCAATTCAGGAGTGGGACCGAGTGGTCCTGACTATGTCCCGGGAAGTGAAGTGGAACTTGTTGCGAGATTGGTCAAAGCCGGTTATCATCCCGTATATCTGCCGAAATCATTTGTGTATCACCAGATACGACCGGAGCAGCTTACTACCAGGTGGTTGTATCAGAGAGCGTTTAAGATAGGCCGCAGTGCGGTCTTTTTCAAAGGCGTCACAGAAGACGGTACGCTATTCGGCATTTCGAAATCCCTGTGGTACCAGATGGCAAAGGCATTTCTGGTCTATACCTATGTCTCCCTCACGAAAGATCACAGATCCAAGGTTTTATGCGGGTTGGACTACTGGTACAAACGAGGCATGGCATATCAGTATAAAATAAGTCTTTCTGCACAAATAGACGAGTAATGAAGCATTTCCGTTGTAAACAGTGCATAAGTTCCACGAAAAAATGCCTGATATATTGAACCGTACAGCCTGAAACAACGAAATATTTATGAAAACACAGAACTTTCCACTGGTAAGCATTATAATCCCAACCTATAACAACAGCTCCGTAGTCTGCCAGGCGATTGACTGCGCATTGAAACAAACATACGAAAACAGAGAAATTATTGTTATTGACGACGGGTCCACGGATCATACCGGAGCAATGCTTGAAGAGCGCTACAAAGGCAGAATCATATACATACGACAGGACAACAAAGGTCCGGGTAGCGCACGGAATAAGGGTATCAGCTACGCATCCGGCAAGTATCTGCAGTTCCTCGATGCCGATGATCTTCTGGCCCCTGACAAGATACGGATTCAGGTCAGCAGCCTGCACGGCATCCGGGATAAGGCTCTGAGCTACTGCGATTATGCCCGTTGTGACGTGAATGACATTACTGTAACATACAGACGAACAAGTCCCGTATTGCAGAATGAAAATCCGTTTGATGATATACTGACGAAATGGGAGAATGAAATAAGCATACCCTCACACTGCTTCATCTTCGACGCAGCTTTTTTTAAAGAATGCGGGATAGCGTTTGATGAAACATTGAGAGCGAATGAGGACTGGGAATGCTGGATGAACGTGTTTGCATTGAATCCGAGGGTAGTTTATATCGACAAGGTCCTTGCATATTACCGCGTTAGGAAGAATTCAAGGTGCTCAAACAGACTTGACATGAGAAAGAGCTATCTGATGGCAATTGACAAACAGATACAAAAGCATCGTCTGGACAAGGAGATAGTCAGAAAGCTCGCGCGCAGAAGGAAACAGGTGCAAAAATCTTTCCGTGATGTGGCTCCTTTAAAAATGTTCGTCAGGGACATGTTGCGCCGTTCAACATGGGGGACAAAACTACTCGACACAAGACGTAAGAGCCTTCACCGCAAAGTGAAAGGCATTTTCACATAGACTATCTGATGGAAGATTTTCGATCATTCACTGCACAGCCGAAAGTCAGGTTAATCGCCTTTTATCTGCCTCAATATTACCCTATTCCGGAAAATGACGAATGGTGGGGAAAAGGGTTTACCGAGTGGACAAATGTCGCAAAGGCTAAACCTCTCTTCAAAGGGCATTATCAGCCTAAGATTCCTGCAGATCTCGGCTTTTATGACCTCAGGGTGCCGGAGACAAGACAGGCACAGGCTGACCTTGCAAAGAGATACGGAATCGAATCCTTCTGCTACTGGCATTACTGGTTCGGAGGCAGACGGATTCTTGAGCGGCAGGTTAGTGAAATGATAGCAACCCGGCAGCCTGACTTTCCCTTCTGCCTCGGATGGGCGAACCAGTCATGGACCGGCATATGGCACGGTGCCCCTGACCGAATATTGATAGAACAAACATACCCCGGGATGAATGACCATATTGCGCATTTTTACTCTCTGATGCCTGCGTTTTTGGATGACAGATATATGAAACTCGACGGACAACCGCTATTCATTGTCTATCGTCCACTGGACATCCCCGAGTCAAGAAAATTCACCGATTTGTGGAGGGAGCTCGCTTCGAAAGAAGGTCTCAAGGGCCTATATTTTGTTGGTGAAGCGAGCAGGCATCAGACATGGTTTCCTCAGGAACACGGATTTGACGGTTCTTTCAGAATGACCATTGCGCCACCGGTCGAGTGGTTCTCCTGGAAACATCCTCTCAGACATCTGAGACTGTTGTGGCAAAGAAGGGTGCGCAATCTTCCTCTGGTATACCGTTATGAGGATGTACTGCCATTTCTTGATTGCGATAATCTCAACGGTGCGGGCATTTATCCGTGTATTCTTCCAAACTGGGACAATACCCCCAGAAGCGGCCGTAACGGTGTGGTCCTGCATGAATCGACGCCTGATTTATTCAGGGTTCATGTGCGCCGGCAATTGCAGAAAACACTGGAGAAAACAAGAGAACATAGGCTTGTGTTTATCAAATCCTGGAATGAATGGGCGGAAGGAAATTACCTGGAACCTGATATGAGATTCGGGCATGCATATCTGCAGGTTCTTGCCGACGAAGTTTTCCTCCTGGAACGTGATACAATTGCCGGGGATTCAAAGGCCAGTCCGCTGACAGTCGAGATGGCAAATAAATAGTTATCTCCCATTTCGAATTCGCTGATGACAACTTTCATAACGCCATGTTTTTAGTCGCCGAACCAATCTGCTGGGGGATGGAACATGTCCCTTTCAATGCCGGATTGCTGAGAACAATACGCCTTGCGTTCCCTGCGGAAAGAGTGCACTTTTTTGGTGAAAAATCTCATGTAGAACATGTGAAGGGGTACATAGGGCCACAATTTGCTCATGCCATCGTCTGGGAGCCATTGGTATTGCCCCCCCGACATGCCGGTTTCTCGAGCCGTTTGCATGCGGACATCAGGTTGATACGGTGCCTACTTGACAAGATGAATGGGGATCCTTTAAACCATGTACTGGTAATTACCGGCAATCCTTCTATCCTGTGGGCTCTTAAGTTTTTCGTGCACACCGTTCACGGAGACAAAAATATTCAGGTCATTTTCCATGGGATACTCTCTTCCCTCGGCTCCCGGAGGTCTCTGAGGCCATTCAGGCGTTACTGCGATATCAGGGCATCTCTGAGCAAATTCAATCACAGGAGAATCCAGTACATCGTCCTTGAAGAATCGATCCGCGATGCAGTAGTGCGGTGCCTTTCTTCCCTGAAAGACCGAATGGTGGTGCTGGACCATCCCATTCCCCTGGATGGGGATGCCCACGAGGCAAATGATTTCAGTTTTCCTGTGCAATTCGGGTTCCTGGGTCTGGCAAACGAACATAAAGGGTTTTCAAAATATCTGACAGTTGCCAGGGAGATAACTTCGAAATATCCGGGAAGGGCGAAATTCCATGTAATCGGAAGGGTACAGAATCAGTACAAACATCTGCGCATTCCGGAGATTGATTTCCTTGGCGAAAAACCGGGGTCAGAGAGGTTAAGCCGGGATGAATATGCGCAGCACGTCAATAAACTTCACTTTACCTGTCTCTTCTATCAGGACCGTCATTATGAGTTCAGCGCTTCCGGTGTGTTGCTGGACAGTATTGCATGGGAGAAACCCGTCATTGCATCGCAGCTTCCGATATTCAGAAATATCGAAACTGTATTTGGCAACATCGGGTATTTGTGCGATAACGGCAGCTTCAGCAGAACGATAGAAACTATTCTTACCAGGACCGATTCCGATCACTACAGACAACAGGTTCTCAATATGCGGAAAGTGAAAGTATCGAGGTCACCGGAATCACTTGCCGGGAAATACCGTGAGCTTGTCGATATACTAAAGCATGTGTAAGGCATACTTGTCTCTCTAATGAAAAAACTCTCACCTGCATCAAAATGGCTCATAGTCGCGGGGGCGAGACCGAACTTCATGAAGATCGCTCCGTTGATCCATGCAATAAGGGAATCGAATGCCCGCAACGCACGCATAAGTCCGGTCATAGTGCATACCGGCCAGCACTATGACAAGGTACTCTCCCAGATTTTTTTCGATGATCTTGGGATTCCTGAGCCGGACTTCAATCTCGGCATAGGTTCCGGCAGCCATGCGGAACAGACAGGAAGGATTATGATCGCGTTTGAACAGGTGGCTCTGGCGCAGAATCCTGATCTCGTGGTAGTTGCAGGCGATGTGAATTCGACCATCGCCTGTGCCCTGGTCGCTGCAAAACTCAGCATCCCCGTAGCCCATATTGAGGCTGGATTGAGATCATTCGACAAAACCATGCCGGAGGAGATAAACAGGATACTGACCGACCGGATCAGTGACTTCCTGTTCACGCCTTCGCGGGATGCTGACGAGAATCTCAGGAAGGAAGGTATCGCCGCTGAAAAAATCTTTTTTGTCGGAAACATCATGGTGGACAGCCTGATGCTTATCATGAAACACATCCACAAATCACGGATATTGTCGATGCTCGGGAAAATCCTC
Organism: Nitrospirota bacterium; assembly: GCA_040754395.1. Lineage (NCBI taxonomy): Bacteria > Pseudomonadati > Nitrospirota > Nitrospirota bacterium. The sequence continues at coordinate 43,769 of JBFMCL010000012.1, forward strand.
GACCATCACACAGGATATGCCATGATCACCCTCCACCGGCCCTCAAATGTTGACGACAAAAGGACACTGGAGCAAGTACTGGGATGTATCAAAGAACTTTCAAGGGATATGCCGATGCTGTTTCCGGTACACCCGAGGACAGCAAAGCAGATCAATGATTTTGGACTTGGCCGGAACATCACGTGGCTGGATGCTGATTACCATATTATGCGCGGACAAAACGCCAGTAATATCTATGGTCTGCCCCCGCTCGGCTACCTTGATTTTGTTACCCTGATGGCAAGGGCAAAAGTCATTTTTACTGATTCCGGAGGCATTCAGGAGGAAAGCACTGTCCTCGGGATACCGTGCATTACCCTGAGAGAGAATACCGAAAGACCTGTCACCGTCACAGAGGGAACAAATACCATTACGGGGAATGATCCGGAAAAAATAACCGGTGCCTTCATACGCGCAATATCGCCGGGAGAAAAGAGTATCAGAAGTATCCCTGCACTGTGGGACGGGAAGACAGCACCGAGGATAGTCGAAATTTTGGCCTCAAAATATTTTTCTGCTCAATCATGAGTGGGAAACAGCTCCAACTAAAGTTGCAGAAGTCTTTTCAACCTTATGTGTGCATGGAATCTATAACTTTCTGCGCTATTTATTAAAACCATTTGGCGATTGACAATATTCTGCTTTTCTTATACTAATGTATATATAGGAATACCAGTAAATCAGCCGGCCATATCCAAAAAGGGGGAATAACGGAGTCATGCAAAAGAGAAAAAAACATATCACTTTTTTCCTTATTAACCTGCTTCTGACATGTTTTCTTTTATCTTCAGGCTATGCATTTGCGGACGTCATTATCGATAACGGACAGGCAGGCACATCCTATACCGGAACATGGGGAATTTCCGGGGGTACCCTGCCTTATGGCACAAACAGCCTCTGGTCGAGGGACGGGGCCACGTATACCTGGCAATTCTCTTCACAACCTGCAGGCACATATGAAGTGTACATGTGGTGGTCTGGCTACGCAACGAGAGCAACAAGCATAGCGGTAGACATCTACCACCGTGACGGGCAAAGCACCGTTACGGTAAATCAGCAGTTGAACGCAGGCCAGTGGAACAGCCTCGGGCAATACTATTTTGACACAAGTGGAAGAGTAACAATTATTGCAGCCAATGGCTCCACAGTAAGCACCTGTGCTGATGCGGTACGATTTGCCCCGGTCTCAACGAACTCTCCTCCCACCGCGTACATTGACTCAATAACTCCCAATCCGGCAAACCCCGGTCAGACCGTTTCATTCTCAGGGCATGGCACCGACTCCGACGGGACGATCGCCGCATATCAGTGGAGTTCAAACATCAACGGTCTCCTCAGCACAGAGAGCGCATTCTCTTCCTCAACCCTCTCTGCAGGAACACATACGATCTCTTTCAGGGTTCAGGACAATGAGGGGGCATGGTCTGCACCAGTTGCCCAGACACTGCAGGTAGGCGCTCCTCCAGTCGAATACATCATAGACAATGGTGCTGCAGGCACCTCATTTACTGGCACATGGGCTATTTCAGGAGCTTCAAATCCTTACGCAATAGATTCGGTCTGGAGCCGCGACGGCACCACCTATACCTGGACATTCACTCCTGCGGTTTCAGGAAACTACGACCTCTCCATGTGGTGGACAGTCTGGCCTTCGCGGAGCACAGCCGTGCCTGTTGACATCACCTTCTACGGCGGAACTTCACGAGTGGTTATCAACCAGCAGCTCAACGGCGGCAAATGGAACCTGCTCGGCAACTTCTCCTTCCTCGCCGGCCAGAGCTACACCGTAAGAATAACCTCGCAGCCCGGGCCGTCAAGTACCTGCGCAGATGCGGTCAAATTCTCGCGGGTATCTGACCTGAATGCCCCTCCTGTGGCCACCATCGATTCTGTCACTCCCAACCCTGCCCTTCCCGGGGAAACCGTAACCTTCACCGGGTCAGGCTCGGATACCGACGGTACGATCACCGGCTACAGCTGGCGCTCCAGCAGAGACGGCGTAATCGGCACCGCTGCGTCTTTCAGCACCTCGGCCCTCTCAGAGGGAATACACACCATATATTTCAAGGTTCAGGACAACAACGGCGTATGGTCGCCGGAAATAAGCCATACTCTGAATATCGGCAATCAGGTCTCAAATACCGAACATATATATTTCTGTCTAACATTCTTTGGAGCAAATGACAAAGCCTTGTTGATTGCAACCTTGCAGGATGTTGGCGCGGTTCAGCAGGGTAATGTCTGGACTTATACAAATAGTGCACTGGGGAAAGATTATGTAATTCATATTGTGGAAGATATAGAAACCATGAAGCAGGCATTATATACGGAAAATGCGCATGTGATTGTAAAAGGACATTCCAACTACGGACTGGGTGGGGTTTTTATCCCGGATTACGCATATGAACATCAAGTGCTCAACAATATTCGGTATATCGATGATGACCTGATTTTTAATTACTCCTCTCCATGGATTTCCGTAAATGTTGCAAGCTGCATCATAAGTCACGCATTCCCAAACTGGTGGCCAATTCTGCAGGATGGCACAAACGGCATCATGCCATATGATTTTGGGGATCCAAGGGGGAATCCTCCTTACAATTACTATTTAACCTATCAAATACCCGGCGATCCGAATATTTACAAAGTCGAGACCGTACGAAACAGCGCACGCGAGCGGTTTCCGGATTCAGGAGTGCCTGCATGGTATTCACCTGACGGCTCAAGCCCGAATCCGTCAAATCCTTCACACCGTCAGTACTATATCACGAACCCTGATAATTCCTTCTTATCCGCTGGCAGATGGCTTTGGACTAATAATTCTTATGCCGGCAGTCTGACCGGATTCTATGGCTTTCATTATTGCCGCATTAACGCAGGTTCGGGCAGCAGCCAGGCTTCATGGCGCTTTTCCATACCTGTCAGCGGCAGTTACAATGTATCTGCATGGTGGCCGTCATCTCCGCTTAACACATCTCAAGCCAAGTATACTGTGAACCATGCCACCGGCAGCACGTTAGTGATGCAAAATCAGCAGGTTAATGGTAGCGTTTGGAACAACCTCGGAACCTTTTCTTTCAATACCGGTGAGTATTCAGTAGTACTAACTGACCAATCCGGCTCCGGGCAAATTGTTGCTGATGCAATCCGGGTAACAAATTCTGCAAATCCAAGCATTGATATCACGGTAGATAACTCTTTTTGCCCTAAATCACATTATTATAAAAAGTCGATCGTCTTCAGGAGACAGCTTGAAATAGAACCGGAAAAACTGAAATATAAGCGGATGCTGTATGATGCATGCACGACAGGAAGCTACTACCTTGAGGCGTTTCAGAGAGGAACCATGTTCTTCACGGTTATTGGCTCGAGGACATATGGGAGCTATAAATATCTCAAGGCGTATCTGGAGGGAAAAAGTGATCAGGAGATATGGACAATACTGCAGGCATACGACCCGGTATACGATTATTATTACTTCGATAAATCGCCGTCAGAACAGTAATATTATGTTAGGAAAATTCTTGATAACGTCAATTAATACAATTGCGGAGGGTTATGTACATGAACATTAAGAAAACATTGTTCGCATTATTGTTCGTCGGGATATTTACTGCTGCACATGCTCAGGAGCCTGTAAGGCCTGACGTGTCCCGTATGTTCGATTTTGACAGGGAAGCAAAGATAAATCATCTCAGCAATATCAGTGCGGAAGAAGCTTTCAACAATCTGACATCGCCAGACTTTATGCTAAACGATGATCTCCTTCACAAAGCAGTATTCAAAGCTTTTGAATTCAGAAAATCGGATGCGATTGCCATTGTTGTGCAGGCTCTGAGGACAGCGCAGCATCAGTCAGTGAAGAATACGCCGGAAACTGAGAACAGATTATATATCTCAAGAAAATTTCTTGAAATCTTCCCTGAAGACACTACTGGAACACTGTTAAAATTATATGCCTCAGCCGATGCACCCACAAGGTCCAGAATTCTCTATGTGGCAGGCAATATGCCCGGCCAGCCCATCAGAGAACTTCTCATCAAAGCGCTCGACGATAAGACAACCTTTGAGAAAGAGAATCCGGAAATAGCCGGACTGCCTTTGCGCATTTGCGATGCGGCATATAATCAACTTGTAATTCGCTATAAGATTCAAAATGTTCTCAGGACAATTGGAAACGATTTGACAATCCAGACCAGAGATTACCATATAAATATCCTCAAAAAGTATTTGTAAGTTTTTCCCTGCAGACTTTTACTCACTCATCTGCCTGAGAGATCAGGTGTTTTTCGCTTATTCACATGAAAAAGGTATTGATTATCGCTTTCTACTTTCCACCCTGCATAAACATGGGAGCCCAGAGACCATACAGGCTTGCAAAATATCTTTCCAGTAATGGATGGGAGCCAATAATTCTTACGAAAACACTTCCGGGAAAGCCTCCTGATGGAATTCGTATTATTGAAACCCCGTATAAGGATGTTATCGGAACCCTCAAGTCATCCTTCGGGTTTGACAGACAAAAGGGAATTCATGAACAAATGCATATTCAGGAGTCAAAAAATTACTCCCATTCAGCATGGAAAAGTAAAATCATAAAAATTATGAGAGAAATAATTGCCTTTCCCGACGATTTCATCGGATGGCAAAAATTTGCGCTAGAATCGGCCTGTGAATTGCTTGATAATGTGCGAATTGATGCAATTATCAGTACTTCTTACCCAGTCACATCACATGTAATAGCATCGAAACTAAAAAGGAAATACCGTATCCCCTGGGTAGCCGATTTTCGGGATCTCTGGACACAAAATCATTACGTCAGGAAATACAGGTTGATTCATCTTGCCGAGAAATTCTTGGAGAAGAAAACACTCTCAGGGGCTGATCTGCTTGTGACGGTGCATCCTCTTACTGACATGCTAAGGGAAATGCACAGGGACAAGAATGCCTTATGCATTACCAACGGATATGATCCAGCCGATTATCCGGAGACAGAGCTGCAGCTGTCCGGGAAATTTTCAATAACCTATACCGGAATACTCTATGCCGGGAAACGTGATCCGTCGATGCTTTTCAGGGTCATAGATCAATTAATACAGGATCGCAAGATTGACAGAGACCGGTTAGAGATAAATTTCATCGGATGTTCTGAGAAGTGGCTGAGAGAGGAAGTGAAATCCTACGGGCTGGAAAAAATCGTCCGCATACAGGGGATGATCCCCAGGGAGGAAGCACTCAGGATTCAGAGAGAATCTCAGGTGCTGCTCATAATACGTTGGAATAACAAAAAGGAAGAACAGATTATACCGGGAAAATTATTTGAATATTTTGGTGCGAGAAGACCGATTCTTGCTATCGGGGCCGGAGGTGTTGTGCAAGACATTCTGGAAAAAACCCAGACTGGCAGGTTCGCTGACAATGACAAGTCATTAAGTGATATCATTCTGCAATATTATCGTGAATATATGGGTGATGGTACGGTCAGTTATTCTGGCAATCAGACTGTTGTCGATTACACTTACCCTTCTATTGCACGCCAATATGCAGAAGTTTTGAATACGCTGCCATGTTAATTGAATCTCTGAGTTTGTATAAAAAATATTCGTCGAAAAAATTACTCTGGATACTGTCTGGAATATCCATTGCGGCATTTGTGTCATATTCTATTGCGAATGCCAAATTGATTTATCTTGGCGTTTTATTTGCGCCTTTGTTCATTTACCTGTCGATCTCCAAGCCATTCATTTTTCCGTTCGGGGCATATGTATTCCTTCTCCCATTCGATTCAGTGCTTGCCATTTCAGGTTCCGGGGGAGCAACGATCACAAAACTGCTTGGAATTATTACAATATTTGTTTTTTTGACCAAATCGCTGATTGAAAAGAAATTTGAAAAACCTGACAGAGCAACATTGTACTGGATACTCTTCATCATATATGCGCTCACATCTTTCTTCTGGGCAATTGTTCCGGAGGTGGTCCAGGCAAGATTCATGACGGCAATCGGGTTACTGCTGTTGTATCTTGTCGTAGCTTCATACGGAGTACAGAAAAATGATTTCGCACTCATCAAATATTTTCTTTTGGCAGGTGGGGTCTCTGCTGCTCTCATTACAATATATAAGTTCAGAACCTACGGGATGGTATATGATACGACAGATTATGTCCGGACATCCCTTACAATGGGAGATCGGGCTTCGGAGCTCAATAAATTTGCGTTCAGCCTGTTGCTGTCCGTCTCAATAAGCATTGAATTGCTCCTTAATGAAAAGAAAAAATGGCTGAAAATACTTCTTTTGTCGGGATTATCTGTCATTATTCTCTGCCTGCTCCTGAACGGTTCGCGTGGTGGCCTGATCGGGGTAGGTGTCATATTTATTTCCTATATTCTATCGCAAAAGAAGCGATTGTCCATATGGGCTTTGGTACTTTGCATGGCGGTGCTGCTCGTTTCTCTCAGCCCCAATTATTTTACGAAAAGGTGGGATCAGGCGGTCGAAACCGGTGGCTCCGGAAGGTTGATAATATGGAGCACAGGGCTGGCTGCTGCAGACAAATACTGGACGGTCGGGGCAGGGCTCGACAATTTCCCCTATGTATACAACGAGTTCGGAAGTTTTACACCTTACAGCACGAAGATGGGCCGAGGCGCCCACAATATCTATCTGAGCACATTTATTGAACTTGGCATCATCGGATTGTTACTTTTGTTACTGGGAATGATAACTCATTACCGGGCCATACGCACCTACGATCAGAGCGCCAGCGCACAGATGCTGAAGGCGGCGTTCTGGGCGATGCTTGTCTCATGTTTCTTCCTTGATGCGATATGGACAAAGACATTCTGGATGCTTTGGATTCTGATAATGATGTACAGAAATGTTGTGGATAAGGAACACCTCATAAATCATCTGATCCTGTCCGGCAAGATCAGGCAATGATGCGCAATTAATACGGGGTAAAGACAATGCACCAACATAATCTCCATCCTCCGACCTCTTTTTCTGAACAGGGACAGATGCTCAGTTCGTTTGATACGCTTCCTGACGATATGCAAAAGCGTATTGTACAGTCAATTATCATAAATGACAGGATGAGCATGGCCGGGCACGAGCTTGGGAGGCTTCATATTATGCTGACCCGTTCACTCTGGCGTTTCAGAAAAAAAATATCAGGCAATCAAATGAACCGCTTTAAGACGTTATTAGAAATTCTGGCCAGAGCAGCTCAAAGCGGCCCGGCTCATATGCTATATGCCCTGTACCGTCTCAAAAGAAGCTGCCGGGATAATCTTCTGTCGGATTCAACAATGCAATCTATCGTTGATGCCCGTGGAAAGGATATCAAAGACTATGCGGTCTGCTTTGCCCGGCATATCCCTCAGCTTGAAGCATATCGGGGATTCTGGCATGATCACGCCCGCAATAACTCGTATGGGGTTATCCTTGGGATAGACCTTATTCCGTCTCAGGAAGGCTGCTGGTTCATTGAAAGTAATCTCAACTTTGGGATGAGCACCACCCGTTCTTCCTTGTATGATACAGATCCATTCGTACAGAATCTTCTCAGATTCACAACAGAAAAGGGATATGGCAACCTCATGTTTGTCAATAATACCCATGCAAATATGAACAGACGCATGGCTGCTCAGCTTGAGAAAGAAGCCCGGCGCAATAATGTCCAACTGAGTATTGTCGAAGATGCATATATTCCAGACGCACAGTATGGGCAAAGTTTTGGAATCCCCTCTCTCAAAACGGAAGATACCTTAGTGGTACGTACAAAATTTTACCGCACCAGTCTCGATTATCTGCTGCAGAACAAACTCGCAAGCAGCAGGGCATTAAGAATCTATCAGCAGAATTCTCCTGAACCCGCCCTTCTGCTCCCGCGAACGGAAGCTTCCCCCATTATCAGCAGGAACTTCCTGGATGAACCATTTCCCAATATGGTGATGAAATATCCCGGACATGATGAAGGCAAGGGAATTCTGTTTCTGAAAGCATCATCAGCAGAACATGCAGCCGAACTTTTAATGCAATCGGGAGAGTCATACCGCCGAAAAGGTTTTATAAACAGGATATACTCTGCAGTTGAAAACCAGAAGCCAGTATTCCAGCCATACATCCGATCTCATCTTCTTGAAGGAAGAAGACTTTATAAGGTACGCGCGCATATATTACTGGCACCCACCGGCATTTGCTTTCTCTCAGCCCATCGTGTCACCGCCCGGCACTCCGTACCCCACCACCTGCCATTGGGAATAGTGCATGACTCAAGACCATATCTGGTAAACCTTGCTACCAGTTCTGCATATGAAATACTTCCTCCGGATGAGGAAGTCGACGTGAAGAATGCTGCCACGGCTGTAGCAAGGGGGCTGTCATGGGCATTGTCTTACGGATTTGATATTTATTCTGAAGAACACTGAAACCTGCGAATACATTGCATACTTCATTCCGATCATCTTCGACCACTCCTTATAACTGGGAAATACATCCGGCAAGTCATCTGACCGGGTGGATGGCAATAAAAGGTAACACGCCCCCTGCACAGTTGAAAGAAATTCTGCAGGTAGGGCTCAATTCCTTCATGGGTGATTATGGCACAAAAAAGACCATAATAGTAAAGGATCATTTTGTATTCGGCTTTATTGTTCCTGCATCCCCGTTTCCTTTGACAACATGGTCATATTTTGAAGATGAGGAAGGCTGTTGCTTCATTGATGGTGTCTTTTATGACAAGTATCTTTACCATCAACCGGTTGATGGTGAAGATGTTCTTCTTGCAAAACACATAATAGATAATTTCAGACGCATGAATGTCAAAGCGATCGAGGAACTTAACGGTTCTTTCAGAGGTTTTATATATGATTTCAGGAATACGCACCTGACAACATTCATAGACCGTCTTGGAACGAAGATTCTCTACTGGTCGCGGGAAGGAAACAACCTCATTGTGACCACAAATCTTGCGAGTTTTTCAAAACTGAAAAATCTTTCACTCGATGAAATCGCAGCATTTCAGTTCCTTACGGTCGGCTTTCCCATCGGCAACAGGACACTGCTGAAAGACATACAGATTCATACCCCGGGTATGACCAACAGTTTCAGGGATTCCTCCGAGGAAACCCGTCGATATTGGAATATTCCGCATCGTATGCAGGGCATCTCTCTGAATGCCTGCGTTGAAATGATTATGGAATCAGTCGAGGATCATGTTGAACGCGTCTACAATAAATCTCAGGTCAAACTCGGTCTTGCGCTATCAGGAGGTCATGATTCGAGGGTAATACTTAATGCTCTTGTATCCAGAAAAGTGCCATTCGTTCCTGTGCTTTGGAGAGATAATAACTTTAATGACAGAATTGCGCTAAACTTGTGTTCATTACTCAATAAGGAACCAATTATTGCTGACGACGTTGACGTCAATGCACTTGATGACATTCAAAAAAATATCTTTTTGTATTCAGACGGGCATTATCTGAATTCTTTCGGTTTCATACGTTTGGGAAAACTTTGTTATGATCGTCACATACCGAGTTTGCTTATCGGATTCAGCGGCGATAAAATAAGCGGTTCTCTAACATATCCTGACCCGGCATACCTGAAGAATATCAGAGAGCTTGCACAATACACCCTCAACAATCAGATGGAGCTCTTTTCTTTTGACCAGGCCCAATCCCTCTTATTGACTTCTGATACTAGACTGACGGATGTTACGTTTTCAGAGTGGGAAGACAGCTTTGCCAAAATCACTCCCCGTGAACATTTGTCTGACATTTCCATATTGCAGGGATTTGCGAATCGGAATCACAAGCGAGTCCGGTTAGCTATGCTACCGGCCGAACAGTATGTGCAAGATCTTTTTCCCTATCTGGACAGTAAGGTGCTGAATTCCTATTTCAGCCTGCCCTTTGATTTCCTGAAACATCAGAAGGCGCACTGTTTTGCTGGATTCCGGAGAGTCAGGGATTTCAGAAAATATCCGGCAAGTAATTACCCTATTTCTCTTGCACAGGAGGCTCTTGTACCCAAATTTCTCTATTTTCTGAGACTCCTGAAGTTAAAGGGACAAAGATTATCAACATCGATAAGACCACAAAAATACAGGGGAGTCTGGAATCAATTACATGAAGAAATATTGGATGAAATAGTCCAGTCGCCCCTGTTTGATTCCGGATTGCTACGAAGAATGTATACTGAAAAAAGTATATATCCGGCGGAACTGTATAAGCTCCATACGCTTGTCAGATTTTACGATTTCTATGTCTGTGGAAATCAAAGCAAGATGTGGCAAGCATTATAGCGCGCTGCAATTCATAACGATTTCTCAAATGCGAAAACTTATCGCTTACGTTTGTTACCTCTTCTATAATCTCGGCCCACGATGGCTTCCGAATTCCGATCCTTATATATTCCGGTGGTGTAAATGGATCAGATATGTTCTCGGAAAAGGGATCATTATGAAATGCGGTAAAAATGTGAACATACAGAATCGTGCACGTTTCGGTCACAATCTATCGGTCGGGGACAATTCCGGGCTAGGTGAAAATTGCCGGGTCGGCTCAGGCACAATCATCGGGAATAACGTCATGATGGGAGCTGATGTCATCATTGTCACGCAGAACCATAAATATACCCGGGAAACCTTCGAGGGATTCATAAAAAAACCGGTGATTATTGAGGACAACGTATGGATCGGCTACCGTGTGATTATTTTGCCCGGGGTACGTGTCGGAAAAAATGCCATTATCGGTGCAGGGGCTGTGGTTACAAAAGACGTTCTACCCTATTCTATTGTAGGCGGCGTTCCTGCAAAAGTGATTAAAATGCGTGAATAACATGAAAGTGCTTGTCATTTCATACATGTTTCCCTGCAAAAGACATCCGATATCCGGTATTTTTATTGCGAATTTATTGAAAGAACTGGCCACCAAACTGGATGAATTGGTCGTCATCACTCCTCGGCCATATATTCCCAAATTTCTGTTAAAATTCAAAAAAGACTGGGACAAGTGGTTTATTGATCCACTTTTTTCTAAAGAAGGTTCAATTGAGATCATCAGACCTTATGTGTTGAATCTCAAAGGAGTATCTTACGACGGGGTTAATGGTATTTTAACGCAATACTCCTTATTACACTTGGTAAAAAATCTTAGTATAAAAAAGCAATTTGACCTCATTTTAGGCTATAACATGATTCCCGAAGGTATCACAGTTGTAAGATTGGCAAATAAGTTGAATTTACCCGTTGCTTTTTGGGCTATCGGATCTGATGTCAATGCATATTCGCATCATAATAAAATAAATTATTTCCTGTCAAAAAAATCCATTGAGAATTCCGATCTGGTGATTACCGAAAGCAAGGATCTTGAAATGAAAGTTCGTTCATTTACTCAAAAATCAATAAACGTAAAAACTTTTTATAAAGGTATCCATATCGAGGCATTTCAAAATCTCCCTGAAAGACATATAATTATCAATAAACTTTCTCTTGATCCTCAAAAAAAATACCTGTTATTTGTCGGAAGAATTTCTCGTGATAAAGGCATTTATGATATCGCTGCTGCTTTTGCGAATATTGCGGGTAAATATCCTCACTGTGACTTAATAATGATTGGTGAAGATATAGAAAAAGAAAATATAATGATGACATTGAGAGAAAATGGGTTACAGGATCGAGTTCAATTCAGAGGCATAGTATCTCACAGAGATGTCGCACATTATATGAAAATTGCGGAACTCCTTGTTCTCCCTACTTGGGCTGAAGGGCTGCCGAATGTTGTTATGGAGGCAATGGCCATTGGCCTTCCGGTTGTAGCAAGTAATGTCGATGGTATTCCTGAAGTCCTGCAAAATGAAGTTACCGGCCTTTCAGTTCCTGCAAGAAATGTCGATAAATTGACTGATGCCATAACGCGGATGCTTGATGACAGTGCATTGAGGGAAACTTGCACTGCGAATGCAAAAAAACTGGTATATGAAAATTTCGACGTGAAAAAAAATGTCAATTTGCTCTATGACATGCTTGTTGAGATCAAAAACAACCATTCACCTCACTGACACTTCTTTATTTCTTCTTATTTCCCCGGGGGCATGAATAAAAAGGTCTGTATCATTCATAAGGTTGACACCCTGGATCCGCGTTCTTTCTATAAGGAAGGACGTTCACTTTCCAGGGCCGGATTTGAAGTGGTAATTATGGGAACTTTCCGGAACAACATGACAATTGACGGCATCAGAATTCTCGGGTTCGGTCCAGCGAGAAACCGCTTTGCCCGTTTTCTTGCCACAAATTATCGTATTTTTCTGAGTGCGGTGAAAGAGAGGGCAGCGGTATATCATTTCCATGACATCGATTTCATTCCATGGGCAATCCTGCTGAAGGCATTTACCAGAGCCAAAGTCATATATGACATTCATGAAGCATATCCTGAATATATGTTACTGAAAACATATATCCCGAAATATACGAGACGCTTGCTTTCTTCCTTCATATTCATATTGGAGCATTCTGCTGTGAAATTCTTCGACGGTATCATTCCCAATGATAATTATATTGCCGAGAGCTTCCGGCATAAAAATAACATCACTGTCTTCAACTTTCCCACACTGGATTTTTTTAAAGATGGCAACAGGATTCCGTGGAAAGAAAGAAAATATGATCTTTTCTATCACGGCACTTTGCCACAATACCATTTTGAAAGAATGATGAATATCGCAGAAAAGCTTACTACAGACAATATTCCGAACAAATGGGGGATTGTTGCCAAAGACGGACCGGTCAAGGAATGGGCGAGAGCGGCATTGATGAAGAGAAAATTAACGTCGAATTTCGACTTTTTGCCCTATACCGATTACCTGAATATATATGATTATTTAATGAATGCACGGATTGGCATCATTCCTCTCCCGCCATATGAGAAATTTATGAAGAATATTCCATTGAAACTGTTTGAATTCATGGGATGTAAACTTCCGGTCGTATTGTCTGACCTTCCACCTTCCCGGCAATTCATTATAGGCGAGGATTGCGCGATCCCTGTCGAGCCGGACAATGTCGGGAAATATGCAGACGCGATTGTTTTTCTGCTGGACAACCCGGTCAGAGCTGAGGAGATGGGAATGAAAGGACAATCCCTTGTGTTGAATAAATATAATTGGGATAAGGAAGAAGAGAAACTCCTGAAGCTCTACAATGAACTGATATACACATGAATCGCAAAAGTACACGATCTTCTCCCAGGGTTATCATCAATGCTGACGATTTCGGCATTACCGATGGAGTAAACAAAGCCATATTCCGGCTTGCAGGGGCCGGAATCATCACAAGTACTTCCGTTATGTGCAATATGCCCTATTATACCGATATCACTGAACTCAGAGATACGGTAGGGGTAGGAATACATTTGAACCTAACTCTCGCGAAACCGGTTGCAGAGCCCGCCAAAATCCCAACACTCATCAATAAAAATGGCAATTTTCATCCCTTACCGGAACTGATAAGACGAATGAACCTCCGGTCTGTATCCAAACAGGAGGTGGCTTTTGAACTTCGAGCTCAAATCAGCCGTCTTCTTGATATGGGGATACAGCCGGATCATATCAACTCTCACGAGTCATTTCTCAAATATCCTTTTTTTAAAAACATAGGTGTGGAAATAGCTCAGGAATTTGGCATAAAATCATTCCGGTCCTTTCTGCAGAGGAAATTTGACTTTTCCCGCCTGCTCAGTCCCAGAAAAACATTGATATCTCTCTACCTCTTTGTGCAGAAAAAAGGACTCAGACGATCCGGCTTTAATCTGGCTGACAGATATGATTCATTAATATCTTTCGGTCTTGATCATGATACGGCCTTAAGGAAGCTTCAACAGATATTTAAGGATTTGCCACAGGGAATTCTTGAAATCGTTGTGCATCCCGGATATGTCGACGAGAACAGCAGCTTTTTGGGTGAATATGTATTCGAAAGGGAAATTGAGTTAAATGCGCTTATGAGTGATTCCTTCAAAAGCATTTTGAATGCTTCAGGTGTAATTTTGATCAGTTTCTCTTCGATCCATTGAGCAATGCTACGCGATTGGAAAATGGAATTATACTGGCGGTTCCCGGTATTCCTCCAGGAAAAGGTGCTGAGCATATATGCAAAGCATCTGGACAGAATCTACTATGGTCACGAATATCATACGTGGAAACAATGGCTGACAGATTTTAGAAATCTTCCTTTTCCCGAGATTGAATCGTGGCAGAATGATCGGGTGCGTTATATTCTTCAATCCATTAGCAGCAAAGTACCATTCTACAGGGAAAGTTACAAGCATCATAACACGGATATCGTGCAGTCTAAAGATAATCTCTATCTGCTGCCCTTACTGGAAAAGCAGTCGATCAGGCAGAATGAGATGAATTTTCTCGCCAATGGTCTCACGCCCAAATCGCTCTGGCTGGAGAAAACCAGTGGGACAACCGGGACAGCGCTCAGAATATATTGGCCGATGTCGATGGTTGCACAATGGTGGGCCATTATAGAACTCATGGTCAGACATGTTGCAGGTGTATCGCAGGAAATTCCACGTGCAATGATGGGGGGGCGTCCTATTGTAAAAGGCGAAACATGCAAGCCTCCGTACTGGCGTTATAACAAAAACTGGAAGCAACTGTATTTGTCCAGTTATCATATTTCAAAAAAATCTTCGCAGGCTTATATTGACGCATTAAGAAAATATGAGAGTCAATGGATAACAGGCTACGGCTCGGCGATTGCGGCGCTGGCTGAAAACGCTCTGGAAAGGGGTCTGGAGCCGTATCCTCTCAAAGCGGTTATAGTGAGCGGTGACACACTTTTGCCTGGAATGCGCCACAGTATCGAAAAATATTTTCAATGCAGATGCTTCGACCATTATGGACAGTGCGAAGGAGTGGCAATGGCGATGGAATGCCCAAGCGGTCGCAAACATGTCATTCCGATGATCGGGATTATAGAAATTCTGAGGCAAGACGGATCATATTGCCAACCCGGAGAGATTGGAGAAGTTGTCGCAACAGGCCTTTTAAATGACGCAATGCCGTTAATCCGTTACCGCGTAGGAGATTACGCAGCATGGGCAGAGGATCAACATTGTTCATGTGGGAATCCCAACCCGATAATTACTGATTTAACAGGACGCGTGGATGACTATCTTATCACCGCCGACGGCAGAAAAGTTGGCCGGCTGTCTGCATTCAGGAGAAGTCCTTCCATTCATTCTGCGCAGCTTGTTCAGGATAAACCAGGGCATGCCTTCCTTCTTGTGCGTCCCGGATCAAAGTACAAGTCTGCAGACGCCGAAGCTGTCCGAGCCGACATTACGGAAAGAGTGGGGAAATTCGCTATAGATATAATTGAGGTTCAGGAAATTCCAAAAACCCCTCAGGGTAAAGCTATTTTGGTTGTTCGGCTTGATGAGCGTATTGAGATGAGAAGTAATTATTCAATATTGTTTAATATCAATTGATTACGGCACTTTTATGGATATCCCTTTAGTATCTATCGTCATTCCATGCAGAAATGAATCAAGGTTTATCGGCAAATGTCTTGACTCGATTCTCGCAAACGATTACCCGAAGGATAAATTGGATATTCTCGTGATAGATGGGATGAGTGAAGATGCTACCAAATCCGCGTTAAAGACTTATATGGAAAAGTTCTCCTTTATCAGGGTGTTCGATAACCACCGGAAAATTGTCCCATCGGCTATGAATATCGGCATCAGACATGCATTGGGCAGAATAATCATCAGAATGGATGCCCACAATATATATAACAGTGATTATATTTCAAAAAGTGTTCGATATCTGAAGGAATACGATGTCGATAATGTAGGCGGCATCTGGATTACCTTACCCGGTGCAGATACTGTTATTGCCCGATCAATCGCTTTGGCACTCACACACCCTTTTGGCGCAGGCAACGCATACTACAGATTAGGCGTAAAAAAACCTGAACTTGTAGACACTGTTCCTTTCGGATGCTACAAGAAAGAGGTATTTGACAGAATCGGCCTTTTTGACGAGGATCTGATCCGGAATCAGGACGATGAATTCAATGCAAGACTCATCGCGAACGGGGGGAAGATACTTCTTGCTCCCGATATAATCTCTTTCTATCATGCACGGGATTCTCTCCGAAAAATTGCAAAAATGTTTTTTCAATATGGGTACTTTAAGCCTCTGGCGGCAAAAAAAATTGGGAAAATTTTCACCCTGAGGCAGTTGGTACCACCTGCTTTTATGCTGAGCCTGATTACTTTCGGTGCACTCTCATTTGTGCATATATTTTTCTTTTATGTGTTCTTGTCGATTTTTCTTATCCATCTGATTTGCAACATATTCTTTTCCGCATCAATCGCAACCAAAAAAGGCATAGTTTATCTGATAGTTCTTCCATTTGTGTTTCTTGCGATCCATTTGAGTTATGGATGGGGGTACCTCAAAGGAATTATGGATTTCATCCTATTGAAAAAACACCGTGCGAACAGGCTGAAGGACATGTCCCTGTCAAGGTAATCATATGGAGACCCGGCAGGAAATCGATCGTATCAAAAAAACGTATGCGCGCAGAAAAGAAGAGATTTCTCCTGATCGATATTCATATTTCTCGCCCTCGCATCTTTTTATCGTACAGAGCAGGGAGCAGGCAGTATTGAAAACACTTAAATCGAAAGGATTCTCAGACCTGAAAGATAAAAAGATACTTGATATAGGATGTGGAGACGGCAACACACTGAGGAATTTCATTCAATATGGAGCATCGCCAGAAAATTGCTTCGGGATAGACCTCCTTCCTGACAGAATCCAACAAGCCTCCAGACTATCTCCGAATCTCCATTTTACATGCGGAGATGCATCGAGTCTACCGTTTAAGGATGCAATTTTCGATATTGTATTACAATATACAGTATTCACCTCTATCTTCGATCAAGACATGAAAAAGAATATTGCCGACGAGATGAAAAGGGTCTTGAAGCATGAGGGCATCATTGTCTGGTATGATTTTTTTGTAAACAATCCCCGAAATCCGAATGTAAGGGGTGTGAAGCAGCAGGAGGTTCGCAGTCTTTTCAAAGGGTATGATATTCAGATATATTTCCTGACATTAGCACCCCCGCTGGTAAGGCTTCTTGCCCCCGTCTCATTAACGTTCTGCCATATTCTTGAAAAACTGCCAATTCTTTGTACACACCATCTCGCAATAATCAGAAAATTGGGCTAAATTATTTTCGTTTCGAGTGATGAATAGCCGTGTGAGCATAATCACATTGCATTTACATGGATTTCTGATAACATATTTATAAGGTTTTTTCCAAGGAGGGTTATATGAAAAAGAAATACCATAGGATGAATGCTCTGAAAGTATGTTATGCAGTGTTTTTTGCTCTATTAATAATACTTCCGGGCAAAGAAATATACGCTGAGCAATTTTTTAAAACTCAGAATACCTGGCATGAAAAAGTACCTTCGAATCCAATCCTTAATAAAGATTCTGCAAACATTGTCAAAGATATTCTCTTGAATGCATCGACAATGTATGTTAATCAGGGACAGGATTGGAGTGTTCCCGTCTGCTATGCAGCAGCGAATACCCCAATTATTGCAGTTGAGGTTAAGAGCACACTACATGGTGAGTATATTCGTTCTCAGGGATGGGATAAGGTTCCTATTCCTCAAGGTTGTATGCCAGCAGGCAATTCTGCCACTTGTGCTGGGCAATATCGGGATGGACATATGGTTGTCATTAGCAGCGATAATAAATGGTCATGGGAATTTTTTGGGGCTTCTTATTGCAATGGGAAATGGTCAACAAAAACCATGAGAAAATGGGATTTGCAGGGGAATGGAATAAATTATCCATTTGATAATCGCAGTTCCCAAAGAGCAGCATCGGTCCCTCTTTTACATGGTCTACTGACCTATCAAGAAGTTTCTACAGATACAATCAATCATGCACTGGCTTTTTCCTATAATGCCGAAACTGATAAAGATCATATGACTATCTATCCTAGCGGAAATTATAGGAAGGGCATAAGCGCAAGAATCTATGCAATGAAACTGGGGGAACGATTACAATTAGATCCTTCTGTTGATTGCAATTCACTGAATTTGACTGTTTTTGGAAAAAGAATTTGTAAGGCTTTGCAGGCATATGGAATGATTTTTGTTGAAAATACCGGGCCTGGATATAATTATGTTTTCGCAGAAATCTCGAGTTCCTGGGGTACTCAAATTGGAGACATAAGTGCCATACCACTCAATAAACTCAGAGTTGTGGAACCTGTGTGCAGTGATTGTGCAGTATGCCCAAATTGTGTCACACCCACCCCGGCGCCACCCCCACCACCACCCCCTGATCCTGCACCTGTACCTCCGCCAGGGTCTCCCCAGTTATTGCCCTAACAGATCACACCGGATGTCTGAGTGAGGAGTTGAGTCATTCAGACATCCGAATGATTTTTTTATATAATCGGTTACTTACCATTTTTTTTCATTAAGAGGCAGATTTATCCCGTTCCGCCAAGATCAAGAAGGCATTTTTACGCTACCGTCTGAAGCGCACGTGCAAGCCGATTTTTTGCATGATATTGCACTGCAAGGACAGGTAACTTTTCTCTATTCCCGGGAACAATAATAATATCGTATCTCAAGAAATGCTATGCCAAAGGTCAGCGTAATTATACCTACCTATAATCGTGCCGACTTTCTTTACTCGGCAATATCAAGTGTCTTAGCCCAGACGTTTCAGGATTTTGAAATAATTGTAGTTGACGATGCTTCAACTGATGCGACACGAGATATCACAGAGGGGTTTAAAGAGAAGAGGCTGATTTATGTAAATCACAAAAAAAACAAAGGGGAGGCATTCTCCAGGAACTCCGGGGTAATGCAGGCCAAGGGCATCTATATCGCATTCCTTGATGATGACGATGAATGGTCGCCGGAGAAATTATCCAAGCAGGTTGATCTTCTTGATAATGCTGCAGATAACGTCGGCCTTGTCTACACCGGCTATTCGGTCATAGAAAAAAATAGTCAGAATGTTCTGTCGATCAAACTTCCTTCCAACAAGGGTGTCGTCTATGAAGACATCATACGCAGAAACTTCATTGGAACTCCGTCGACCGTGCTGATCAGAAGAGCCTGCATTGAAAAAGTGGGGTTATTTGATGAGGATATCGCGTACGGGCTGGATCATGATATGTGGATAAGAATTGCACAGTTTTTTCATTTTGATTACATAGGGGAGAGCCTTGTAAGGTATAACGTCCATCTGAACAGGATCACAAACAATACTCCGCTCAGGGCAAAGGGAATAGAGGATTTGACAAAAAAATACGGGAACGACTTCATTCTGAACAATACCTTCTATCGGAACAGTCTGCTGCCCCTCGGAGTTCAGCTATGCATCCTTGGAGACATGAAAAACGGGATAAAATTGCTGAAAAAGGCTGTCAGGGCTGATCCCTTCATATTAAGAAATTATTTTTTTCTTGGCTCCGCCCTTTGCGGCGAAGCCAATTTTTCAAGAATAAGAAGAATGAAACATTATCTCTCTGCATTGATTCGGGATAACAGCAGTTAATAATATTGTGCAGTTCTTAATCAGAGAAACCGGGGGGGCATGAGATCACTTGAATACAATGCTGATTTGGTGCTGCATCTCGTAAAACGCAGTTTCCATCTCCGTTACAAAGGTTCCGTTATAGGCATCCTTTGGTATCTTCTTTTCCCGCTTTCTCAGCTGCTTGTGCTTGTGTTCCTGTTCGGGAAAGTCGTACCTCTGAATATAGATGCGTACCCCGCCTTTGTTTTTTGTGCGCTGCTCCCCTGGGTATGGTTCAGCTCCTGCCTCAATTCATCTGCAAGCCTGTTTATTGCAAACCGGGACCTGATAAGAAAGCCGAACTTCGCCCCGCTGGTTCTGATAGTTGTTGATACTCTTTCGAATCTGCTCGCATATCTCATATTCCTTCCGGTACTTTTTCTGATGCTCGCCCTTTATGATCATTATGTATCCCTCTCTCTCATATATTTTCCCCTGCTGATTCTCATACAGGGCCTGCTGATAATAGGACTGGGAATGATCATATCAACAATGAATGTCTTTTACCGCGATATACAGCAGATCGTGAGCGTGGGAGTTATGCTTTTGTTTTATCTGACTCCCGTATTTTACCGGTCTGAAGCTATTAGCAGCAACTTTAAACTGCTCTTTACCCTGAATCCCATTGCAGTTCTTATCCAGAGCTACCGGTCGGTGATATTTTATGGCTCTGCTCCCGAATGGGGTCCTCTCCTGTTGTCTGCTGCGATCAGTGTCATTATCTGCGTGTTCGGGTTCCTCATCTATAAACGCCGTTTTCCTGATATTTTTGATGCATTATAAAACCATTCTGAAATACAAACCATGCAGAACGGCTTAGTTGTAGAGAATGTTTCAAAATGTTTTCGCATCCAAAAAAACCGTCCCCGCACCATCAGAGACGCGGTAATTCAGAGGTTCAATAAATACCATGACTCGGTCAGCGATCTCTGGGCCCTGCGTGATATCACCTTTTCGGTAAAAAAGGGAACGGTTTTAGGTCTCATCGGCCATAATGGAGCGGGAAAAAGCACCCTGCTGCGCCTTCTCTGCGGTCTGGGAAAACCCACCAGGGGATATATCCTTCGCCCGGGCAATATAGGAACCCTTCTTGAACTGGGAAGCGGGTTTCATATCGACATGACCGGCCGTGAAAACCTCATGACGGGAGGTCTTTTGTCCGGCCTCACCACACGACAGGTGAAAGCCGTTGAGGAGAAGATAATTCATTTTGCAGAGCTTGAAAAATTCATCGATCAGCCGGTCAGAACCTACTCCAGCGGAATGTATCTTCGTCTCGCCTTCTCGACTGCTATCCATTTCGATCCGGATTACCTGATCATCGATGAAGTTCTGGCAGTAGGTGATTCCCGTTTTCAGCAGAAATGCCTTGACCGTCTCTACGCACTCCGTGACGCGGGGAAATCATTCATTATCGCAACCCATGACATGGAACAGGCACGCTTTTTGTGCAACGAAGTGATTGTTCTGGAGGAAGGCCGCATTGCCATGCAGGGAGATCCTGAGAGTGCCATCAGCTGCTATCATGATCTCATGCGACAAAGATCTGAGCGAAGAGCAGAGAACCTCTCCGGTGAGATACGACAGCATGCTCTACCGGAAAGGGGAAGCCGTCTTGGCACCCAGGAGGCGTTCATACATGCGGTGAATATTTATGACAACTCGGGTACCGCAACCGACAGTATCTTGAGCGGGGAAGCTCTCACTCTCGAGCTTCAATACCGACTTGTTAAGCCCGTATCTGACATGGCTCTTACCCTGGGAATCTACAGCACCAAGAATGTGAAATGTTTTGAGGCGACATTGAATTCCACCAGTGCCATGTTCGGAACGCCCGAAGAACATGGTCGTTTCATTTGTCATATACCGGAACTTCACCTGCTTTCAGGACAGTATTTTATAAATGTGGGTATCTATCCCTGCAATTGGGATTTTGTCTATGACTACCACTGGCAGATGCATGTCCTGCACGTCGTTGAGAAGCAGGAACACGCCTCAAATATTACCGGTGTAATTTCTGTGAACCCAAGATGGTCGGCATGATCCTGATTAGAAGAAACCTGCAAAGGGTTTTCACACAGCGATAAAATCATATCTGTCTGAAATGCCTCATCCCGTTTTTTAATGAAATCTGGGCTAATTTCTTATGCCTACCGCAGTTATTGATATAGAATGCACACAGATTCCTCCTGAGATTACCGGACTGGAACCCAACAGCCGGGCACTTGTGCTTGTCCGGTTCAAGGGACAGCCGGTCGGTCAGCTCTCACTGCCCCTAATCAACGGGAAGATCAGCAGTACTACTCTGTGCGACGCTCTCATGGGCATGTCTGACTGGCCATTTTGGGAATACTGGCTGAACGACTATATAGGATTTGACAATCTGAATGCAGCAAGCTATGCACCACCATCAGCGACAATTGCAGTCTGCACCAGAAATCGTACCGGAGATCTGCAGCAATGCATAGAGTCCCTCATGAGGTTACCGGACGATGGCCAAGAGATATTGATCGTCGATAATTGTCCGTCCTCAGACGATACGTATTATCTTGTACAGGGATTCAGCAATATCCGCTATGTGAGGGAGGACCGTATTGGGCTCAATGTTGCCCGTAACCGTGCGCTCCGTGAAGCGAAGAATGAAATTGTTGCCTTCATCGACGACGATGCAGTTGCGGATCATCGATGGCTAAGGGCTCTTTTGCGCAACTTTGCAGATCCTTTAGTCATGTGTGTCACAGGGCTTACAATGCCACGGGAGCTTCACACCGAAGCACAAGAATTATTTGAACGTTACAGTCCTTTCGGACGGGGGTTCCGCCGCACCGTATTCACGAAATCGAACATAAACCCTCTTGCGCCTGGAAGGGTTGGGGCAGGGGCGAATATGGCTTTGCGCACACATATCCTGAAACTGGTTGGCCCTTTTGATGAGGCACTTGACTGTGGCACACCAACCCATTCGGGAGGCGATACTGAAATATTTTCGCGAATTCTATGTCATGGATATCGTATCGTCTATGAACCGGCAGCCCTCTGCTGGCACCGCCACCGGCGCACCATGGAGGAACTGCGCAGGACACTTTACGGGTATGGAGCAGGGGTATATGCTTTCTGGACGAGCTGTCTGCTTCGGGGCGAGTTTAACGTATTCAGACTGGCACGGAACTGGTTTTTGCATGAGCAAATTCACAGAGTGGTCCGCGCTTTCCTGTTCCGGCCCGACAGACTCCCGATGGATCTTATTCTGAGTGAATTACGTGGATGTATTGCCGGTCCTTTTGCTTATTTATCATCGCGCAGACGAGTATATGAAAAAGACAGAAACAATGGTCAATAATACCCGGGTCTCCATAATTATTCCTACCCATAATCGCAAAACCTCGCTAAAGCGCACACTCGATGCACTTTGCAATCAAACGTATCCTCTTAAAAATCTTGAAGTAATAGTTGTCGCAGATGGTTGCATTGATGGGACAATAGAACTGCTAAGGGGATACGCAGCTCCTTTTGTCCTGCGTGTTATTGAACAATCGCCCAAAGGTGCCGCTGTCGCCCGCAATCATGGCGCAGCAAATGCCATGGGGCAGATATTGCTGTTCCTGGACGATGATATTGAGTCAACGCCTTCTTTGATTGAAACGCATGCTCTCCGCCATTATGGCCGGTCCAGGCAGGTTGTTATTGGCTATTCGCCCCCCGTGCTTGAGGGTCCGATCGACTTATTCAGCATGGGACTTCGTTCATGGTGGGAAGACAAGTTAGCATCCATGAAAACGCCCGGGCACCGGTTTATCTACTCTGATCTTTTGAGCGGAAACTTTTCACTCGAAACCGACCTCTTTAGAAAAGCAAATGGATTCAATCAGGATTTTCGGTGCCGAGAAGACTATGAACTTGGCATACGCCTGATGAGCATTGACGCATCTTTTGTTTTTGAACCCAACGCTATCGGGTATCACCATGAAACGTCTGACCTGTCTCGCCATTTGACACGTGTGTATCAAGAAGGACGCGCAGATGTGCTTATCGGACGTTATTACCCGAATCTCCTTCCTGTTCTTCCTTTTTCAGGTCTCAGAATGCCCGGCTCTTTTATTAAAAGAACTCTCTTGAGAATTGCTTTCAGGTTACCAGGATTGGCTGACAGATTCGCAGTACGACTGAAGACCGTGTCTGCTCTGCTGGAATGGCTGAAGCTGAGGAACAGATGGCATCAGCTCCATAATATTCAGCATTATTACTGGTATTGGCGGGGAGTTTCCGATGAATCAAATACTGTGCAGGCATTTGATAATTTCACACATTGCAGGCCGGGTTATGCTGATAAAAATTATTCATGCATTGAAATAGATCTCAGCAATGGTATTGAGGAAGCAGAGGAGCTACTTGATCAGGAACGTCCTGAACACGCATATATCCTGTATGGCAAGCGTCCGATAGGTCACATACCGCCAAACCCCTGTGCTGAAAGGCTTTCCGGCAAACATCTGCGCCAAATATTGGCAAATGAACTTGCTGCACCATTGCTGAAAGCGCTTATCGCTGAGAAGGTCATGAGCAGAGCCGACAACTCTTCTTGTCAGCGGTTGCACCATTACCGACAATATTCAGGAGAAGAGAATGCCCAGAAAAGTGCTTGATCTCGAGCTGTCAGCAGATATGAAGCCAATCTGGGGAATCGAAAGATACGAATGCCTCCACATATTAGTGCGTTATCATGGAAAACCTTTCAGTTGGCTATACTTCAATAACGGCACGCATCAGCCTTCAGTCTCTGCAGAAAGCCTCCGTGAGACTATCATTGAGCAACTCTGGAATAAAATGGGCTTTGCGGCAATAATGGATCAAATGCATTATAAAGCACCCGACAATTCCCGGCTTCCGCCGATCAGCGTCGTTGTGTGCACCCGCGATCGAACTGCCCAGCTTGCAAACTGCCTTCAGTCGCTCATGACCATTGACTATCCTGATTATGAGATCATTATAGTTGACAACGCTCCATCAAATGAAAAAACCGCTCAACTGGCAGTTGACCTCCCGGTCCGCTATGTTCGCGAAGATCATCCCGGCCTCGACTGGGCACGTAACCGCGGACTTTCCGAAGCACGTCACGGCATTATTGCCTTTACTGATGATGATGCAATGCCTGATCGCTATTGGCTGCGAGCCATTGCATCAGCTTTTGCCGAACCAGACGTAATGGCAGTAACCGGTTTGGTAGTCCCTGCTGAACTGGAGACCACGGCGCAAATAAATTTTGAGATCGGCTATGGGGGAATGGGCAAGGGGTTCCGTCGCCGGATTTTCAACAGAAAGGGACTGACAACACGCGAATTGCTCTGGTCCAGTAACTTCGGGGTCGGCGCCAATATGGCCTTCCGCCGTCAACTCTTCGAAGTAATTCATCCCTTCGATGTGGCACTTGATGTCGGGACACCCAGTAAAGGCGGAGGTGATATTGAAATGTTTCACAGAATTCTTGCACACGGCTACACGTTGTTGTATGAGCCTGCCGCGGTAGTCTGGCATGTCCACAGGCGGTCCAATTCATCTTTGAGAAGGCAAATTCATTCCAACGGTTGCGCCTTTGGTGCATATTTACTCACATGCGCACGCAATCGCACCGTGAGCCGCCTGTCACTCCTGCATTTTTCGATCTACGAATGGCTCGGATGGTGGATTGTTCGCCGTCTGCTTCGGCCAAACGGGTTTTCAAGACGTTTAATTCTGAACGAATTGATGGGAGCGACTCTGAGCCCATTTGCCTTTCGGAAAGCTCTGAGGCAGGCAAAATATCTTACTGATTCAAGGAGAGATACCATTTCATTATGAAAAACTACCTGGGCAAAAGAATTCTCGTCACAGGCGGAGCAGGATTCCTCGGGTCTCACTTATGTGAGAAACTTTTAAATGGAGGCGAAGAGGTATTGTGTATCGACAACTTTTACACAGGGAGGAGATCCAATATTGCCCATCTTCTGGTAAATCCCTTTTTTGAAATAATGCGGCATGACATCACATTTCCGCTCTATGTGGAAGTCGACGAAATTTACAACCTCGCCTGTCCTGCTTCACCGATACACTACCAGTCTGATCCCATTCAGACAACCAAAACGTCCGTCCACGGTTCCATTAATATGCTCGGGCTTGCAAAACGGCTCAGGGCAAAAATTCTTCAGGCATCGACTTCAGAGGTTTACGGAAACCCGAAAGTTCACCCGCAGCCTGAAGATTATTCCGGAAACGTGAATTTTACCGGAACGCGTGCGTGCTATGACGAAGGGAAACGCTGCGCAGAAACGCTCTTTTTTGACTATCACAGGCAACATGGACTGAAGATTAAAATAGCGCGCATTTTTAATACATACGGACCGAGAATGCACCCTAATGACGGTCGGGTGGTAAGCAGTTTCATAATGCAGGCACTGAAAGGAGAACCCATCACAGTTTACGGCGACGGACAGCAGACAAGGTGTTTCTGCTATGTTGATGATATGATAGAAGGCATAATGAAGCTTATGAGCAGTGCTGATAATCTCACGGGGCCGATTAATTTGGGCAGCCCTGCAGAAGTGTCCGTCATAGCACTTGCTGAGTTAGTAATCAGATTAACCGGTTCCTCATCCAAAATTATTTTTAAATCCCTACCCCCCGATGATCCGCAACGCAGGCAGCCTGACATAACACAGGCGAAGCAGGAACTGCTCTGGGAACCGGAAACGTCATTAGAAAAAGGATTGGACAAAACAATCGCATATTTCAGGAACCTGCTGGACAGATATGGATTCTGAGTTTTTGAGGTCTGGTTAATTAGCCGGCGGGTATTGGTATCCTTTCCGCAGCCTTTATCATCGTGCTCAAACAGGGCAGCCCGATAAGCTGCGCAAAGGTCAGAACTGATAATGTGTAACGGCATGAAATCAAAGTCTGTGCTTCAGGGATGAGTAGTTCTTTTGCCGCAGATGTGCATGGGAATGTGCTGCATATCCCAATCACCTCCGGAACCGGGGTGACTGGGATATTTTTTCGATATGAACAGGTACACTTGTTCATACCTGTTCACAAAATACCGTTTCTATCCGTTTTTCCTCACGGAATCAGGGTGACTTTTACCGCATCTGCACTGGTGCTCGTCGGATATGGTTGAGACAGCACCGTTACCTTATACCGTACTCCCGCATTAAAGTAATACGTCCCCAGATTGTTCCAGACGCCGCCGTTCTTCTGCTGGTCGACACTGACCCGTGTTTTCCCGCCTGCATGCTCGATATCCACAGGGACGCTTGCGCTTCTTGACGACCATGCGGTCCACCACATCGATACATCATATGCACCGGTATAGGACGGACTGAAATGCCATGAAAAGGTGGCCCCGTTGCGGCTCCAGACCGAATCGTTTCCATAAGGGCTTGCCCCGCCCGAGACATCCCATACGCCTGTCATGGAAGTTCGGCTGTCGCGATTGTCTATCACAATCTCCTCCGCATAATCCGAGATGAACTGAAATGCCACTGCATCCGCAGCGGTGCTCACGGTTGCGCCGTCTGCCGCGGTGACCGTTACACTCCCGGGTCCCTGAAAATAATATTTCCCCAGGCTGTTCCACATTCCTGAATCCTTCTGCTGGTTTACTGTAATGCTTTCCGTGCCCCCTTGATAGGTAACGGTTACCGGAACACTGGCCGCCCTGGATGGCCAGCCGGACCACCACATCATCACCTCGTATATTCCGGGTACCGGGGGATTGATCTGCCAGGTATACGTTGTACCGTTGCGCGACCACAGGCTGTCTGCCCCGTACGGATGCTTCCCTCCTGATATGCTCCACGTGCCGGTATATGAAGTGCCGGGGTCTCCGTTATCCACAACATTCAGGGCGTAAGGATCGCTCTCAAAGACCGCTTCGATGGTGTGGGGTGCGGTAATGTTGGTAAAGGTATAGGAAGCAACCGCCCCTGCGGAGATTCCGTCTATTTTCACATCCGACAGCAGATATCCATCATTTGCGGAAATGCTGTAGGTTTTGCTCGCACCATGCGTGACCACCGAAGTACCTGAGGGAGATATGATACCCCCGTTCGAGGCTTTGGCCGTCATAGTATATGTCTTTACCGCAAACACCGCCGCAACCGTTCTTGAAGCATTCATAGTGACGGTACATAAACCCATGCCTGAACATGCACCCTCCCATCCGCTGAATGTGGAATCCGCATTCGGCGCAGCCGTTAATGTGACCGATGCGCCTGAATTATATGATTCGGTACAATCCGAACCGCAACTTATCCCGGCAGGAGAAGAGGTCACCATTCCTGAACCCGTTCCGGCTTTGCTGACCGTAAGGAGATACTGCTGAATCGGTTTGGGGATAGTCCTGCTGATCTCATTCGACAATTTGCTCTCCTGGCCTGATACATTGTACGCAGTGACTGCGAAATAGTAGGTCGTTCCTTCCGCCAAATTAGTTACCGTGTGCGTGGTAACGTTACCCGCGTCGATTTTCTGCGCATAGGATCGGGAAGCTGTACCGTAGTGCACCCGGTACCCTGCGAGGTTGGTTATCGGGGTTCCGTCCTCGTTGGCGGTGGGCGCTTTCCAGACCAGAGTCGTCTGGGCCGGATATGCATTCGAACCAATGACTGCCAGCGAGATAATACACAGTGCACTGAAGAAAAATACAAATGCCTGAATCGGAGAAAATCTGTTCCTTGATTTTGCTGCTCTGTTGCGTTGTACCTTCATGAACGCACCTCCATTGTCTGAATTTTCAAAGCCGCACGAGATTCACTGCACTGGAAGTGCTGTTATCGTCCGGCAACCCTGCTGCCTTATCCCTTCAGGGACTTAGGCCAGTGGCTTTGCGTCCAACCCTTTCGGGTTGTTTGCCTTTTTCGGTTCATAAAAAAGGCCTGTTTCCGCAGAGAAACAGGCCTTTTCCGTTCTCAAGATTCCTGCTTCTTCGGCAACCCGGCTATCCTGTTCGCGCCCCCCGCAGGACCCGTGGCTTTGTGCCCCCTGGTTACCCAGGGTTTACCTTTCTCGGAAACACTGTCTGCATATCCTCTCACATGGTGCGAGAGAATTTGTTCGTCTGATTTTAGTGTAATCGGCGGATGCCCCATTTGTCGGTGACAGTCATCACATTTTGTGGAGACCTGCGGAATATCTGAGACGAATCCCGGAGGGGTGGGCTGTGTTCAGGGAATACTGAACATGCGTCTTTTTGACAGCAGAGAAAAAGAATCGGAAAGGGAAAGGGATACCCAGTACCCCTTCCCTTTCTGCGGGTTACTTTCCTGTTTGGGTAGTGCCGGCCTGCGCATTTCGCACCGGCCATATATAGAGTTTCGCGCGCATCTTTACCGGCAAAACCTTTGCCTGCTTCATATCTATCTTCCAACCCTGTATAACGGCTGACGCCGCAACAGTGGAAGTCCAGTACGAGGATGACTTGACATTAAGGAAACCGTTCGAATTCAGCCAGTCTGAAGAATCGTATGCCCCGTAGTTGAGCATGCTTTCGAGTTCCCTGACATTCGGGACTCTCCAGTCTGGGTAGTCGGCTGTGTATCCCAGGCAGTTGTACCTGCCGGGATTCTCATTCATCTCCGCGATCGTAATCAGGGCACCGCTCCAGTTCTTCCTGTTCAGACATGCACCGTCCTTCAGCCACATCAGGCCGGTCATCGTGTCAGTCACGGTGCCGTCTCCATTATCAAGGAATCTCGGCTCCGGCCATTGCGCTCCTGCCTGCACCTGTCCGCTGCTCCGGGCACCATCTCTGTTCGTCTGCCCGCTCATTGGTACGCTGTACGAATGATTGTCCGCACCGGTATTCGCGGTGCGCACTGCGGTTACGTAATTGCTCTTTCCCTTTGATACGGGGGTCTCAGTTCCGTTCGTCATTTTGATCATCCAGGCCTGCTTTTCATTCTGGTGTGCGGTTGATGACCAGTACGAACCTGCCCTGATATTGATGAAGCCGCTGCTGTTCAGCCATGCGGAGGTATCGCCGACTCCGTAATGTATGAGACTCTCGAGCTCCCTGATGTCGGGAACCCTCCAGTCAGTATAGATTCCGGCATATCCGGTGCAGCGGTACTGCATCGGCGCATCGTTGAGGCTTTGTACCGTTTCAAGTGCATTCCCCCAGTTCGCCTTGCTCAGGCATGACCCGTCCTGAAGCCACATGAGGCCGGTGAGCATATCCGTTACCGTACCGTCACCGTTATCGATAAACCTCGGGTCAGGCCATTCAATCCCCGCCTGCACATCTCCGTCATCGCCGGACGCATAACTTGTATCCTGACCAGTCTGTGGGAGATTAATCATATTTTCTGCTTTCTCGACAGCCTTGCCTTCGAGCGAAACGTCTAAAACCGGGGTGTCAGGGTCGTTTGAGGTGACACGCAAATATCCGCTCTTTGCGCCTGCGGATGACGGAATAAAGACCGTGCCGATTGTGCATCTGCCGGCAGGCTGCAGGACACGGCCTGAGCAGTTGTCATCCATGAGAAGAAATTCTGTGCTGTTTGTGCCGGCAATCGTGACGGTCCCCATCAACAGATCAAGGGACCCCATATTTGTAATCGAGAATGTTTGAGCCCGGGAACTCTCATTCATAATGACATCGCCGAAATCATATGCTGCAGGAGCTACGGAGATATCGGGACTGGTGACGTTTCTGAAGATTGCCTTTATGGTATGATCTGCGGTGACCCCGGAAAACGTATAGTTGTCTGGCGTCCCGACTGATTGGTTGTCTACGATTACCTCCGCAATCCGGTAATCCGAAAATGCCGTAATGGCAAATGCCTGACTGGCCCCATGAGTTACGACAACGGCTCCGGATGGGGTAATGCTTCCGCCCGTATCTGCGGTCGCGCTAATTGTGTAAGTCTTTGCTGTGAAGGTCGCAGTTACGCCCTTTGCTGCATCCATTGTAACAGCACACGCACCGTTTCCTGTGCATGCCCCTGACCATGCCGTAAAACGAGACGCTGGATCCGGCGAAACCGTCAAAGATACGATTGTGCCATAATTATATGCCTCTGTGCAGTCACTTCCGCAGCTGATGCCCGAAGGAGATGAGGTGACCACCCCTGTGCCGGTCCCACTAATATTTACGGTAAGTACATGTGTAGATGGTGGCGGCGGTGGCGGCGGCGGTGGTGGCGGCGGTGGTGGCGGCGGTGGTGGCGGCGGTGGTGGCGGCGGTGGCGGTGGCGGCGGTGGTGGCGGTGGTGGCGGTGGTGGCGGTGGTGGCGGAGCCGGCTGCGCCATAGTCCTGCTGATCTCGTTTGAATATTTGCTCTCCTTCTGTGAAGTATTGAATGCGGTAACCGCAAAGTAATACGTTACCCCGTCGGAGAGGTTCGGAACCGTAAAGGTCGTGACATTGCCGACATTGATGCTACTTGTATAATTGCGTGAGGAAGTACCGTAGTAGACTTTATATCCTGCAAGCCCGGTAAGCGGTGTGCCGTCCTCGTTTGCAGCAGGAGGATTCCAGAGAAGTGTTGTCTGGGCTGCGCTGCCCACACCAGAAAAACCAAGAATAATGAAAATGGTAAGCAATACTGAGAAAACGATGCTGAAATATCCTGACCGGCAAGTCCCGGCATGTAGTACAGACGGTTTTTTCATAAGAGTATCTCCCTTTGTTTAGTTATCCGGCCGTCCCAGATGCAGTTTCAGGAAATACTGTATCCGTCCGGCAGCCCTGCAGCCGTATCCCGTTCAGAACTTAGGCCAGCAGCTTTGCGTCCAACCCTTTCGGGTTGTTTGCCTTTTTCGTTGCTCAAACAAAAAAAGCCTGTTTCCTCAAAGGGAAACAGGCTTCTTCGGTTCGAAAAGCGCTGTTTCTTCGGCAGCCCGGCTGTCCTTATCAAAATCTTTCAGGACCCGCGGCTTTGTGCCCCCCGGTTACCCGGGGTTTACCCTTTCGGAAACCTTAGTTCTCTTATGTCTCTTTAGAAAGATCTCCAGAGCATGTCTGCTCTTTTGCCTACATTGTATATGATGTGTAGCATCATTTCTGTGATTTGTATCACAAATATTGCATTTTCTTATTCTGTTTCAGATACTGCCATCCCCCGCACCGGAACCGTGGAAAATTTTTTCTTTTTGTGACTGACCGCTCTCCGGACCTTTTTCATATGTACCCCATAAGCGGTCTTTTCCTTCCCTGCCTTTGAGGTCGATGACCAGTGCCAGGAATTGCTCATATTTCTGAAGCCCATCCTGTCCAGCCATGCTGATGTATCTGTCTCCCCGTAGTGCATGAGGCTGTCAAGCTCCACGATATTCGGGAGTCTCCAGTCGGTATAGTGAGCACTGTATTCAAGGCAATTATACCTGCCCGGGTTTTCATTCATTTCTGTTATGGTAATCAGGGCTCCGCTCCAATTCTCTTTGTGTAAGCAGCCCCAGTCCTTCATCCACATCAGACCGGTGAGTGAATCGGTAATCGTCCCGTCGCCGTTGTCAACAAAACGCGGCTCGGGCCATGCGGTCCCTGGCACAATATCTCCGTCATCGCCAAAGGCAAAACTTTCGGTCTGTCCGGTTACGGGTATTTCGTACGGACTCCCCTGGGTTGTGCTGCGTACTGCCATGGTGTAGTTCTTTTTCGATTTTCTGGAAGAGGTTTCAATTCCGTGGGCGAGATGTAGCATTCTTGCCTGGATCGCTCCGGAGTGTGTAGTAGACGACCAGTACCAGGATTTTTGCATATTGCTGAATCCCGTGCTGTTCAGCCATGCAGTGGTATCAGTCTCTCCATAATGCAGGAGACTGTTCATCTCCTTGATATTCGGCATTCTCCAGTCAGCATACTGGGCGCTGTACCCGGTACATGAATACGTTCCAGGATTACTGTTCAGACGCGCAATTGCATCAACTGCATCGCTCCATTTCTTTCTCTTGAGACACCCTCCGTCCCTCAGCCACATAAGCCCGGTAAGTGTATCCGTTACTGTGCCGTCCTTGTGATTAATGAACCTCGGCTCAGGCCATTCAATTCCCGCCCTGATATCCCCGTCATCACCGGATGCAGAACTTTCTGTCTGTCCTGTTGCGGGCAAAAATGAAAAATAACTGTCTGCGATAGTCCCGTCAGACATATTCAGGAAATATGCACGTATGGTATGACCGGCGGCAACACTGGAAAAAGTATAGGTGCCCGCAGTTCCTGCAGGGGTATCGTCTACTATGATTTTTGCTATCGAATATCCGACATCTGCAGTTATGCTGAATACCTGCGTTGACCCGTGGGTGACCGCAACAGCGCCGGAGGGTGCAATGCTTCCTCCTTTTCCTGCAGAGGCCTTAATGGTATATGTCTTGATTATGAATTTTGCCGTAACACTCTTTGCCGTTTCCATTGTCACAGTACAACTGCCGGTTCCGGTGCACGCCCCGGACCATCCGGTGAAGAAAGAACCCGGATCTGGCGATGCAGAAAGGGTTACAGAAGCTGCCGCAAGGTATATCTCCGAACAGTCAGAGCCGCAGGAGATGCCGGCAGGAGAGGAGTTCACCGAGCCTGAACCGGTTCCGCTTTTGCTGACTGTCAGTAAATTTGTTGAAGGCGGTGGAGGCTGCGGTGGATTCGGCCCAGTAATCGTCCTGCCGATTTCATTCGAATATTTGCTCTCTTTTTGTGAAGTATTGTAGGCGGTAACCGCAAAATAGTAGGTTGCTCCCTCAGAAAGACCGGAAACTGTCTTCATTGTGTTGTTGCCGACATCTATGCTTTGGGAATAGCTGCGTGATACAGTTCCGTAATAGATCTTGTATCCCGCAAGGTCAGTCAGAGGTGTGCCGTCTTCATTGACAGTCGGGGGATGCCAGGAAAGGGTTGTACTGCCTGCAAAGGCGGCACTTGTACCAAGCAAATAAATGAATACTAAAGCACATGCAGTGAGGAACCCCTTATGTCGTGTATGCAATACCTGTTATACCCATCCTCATGTTTTTTTCATAAAACAATCATCCGGAATAGAATAGCAAGATACATACCACATACCTATATCGGATTTAACAATTTGATTTATAATGATATTATTTCGTGTGAGAGATTTGCGTCCTTTTGACACACAATGAACTGTATGGAAATACCTACGAAACATGAATACACTATAATCCCAGATCCCGCCATAAACAACTCAAACGTTTGGCAAACAGGTCATTGCGAGTACCTGAAAGGTGCGCGGCAATCTCAGATGATAAGACAAGATTGCTTTGCTATACTCACAGTGACTATGTGTATCGCTGGACTTGAGATTAAGAGTATTTATAAAATTATGAAGAGAAGGAAAGACAGATTAATACATGTATGATAATCCATACACCTGTGTATAAATAAGACACAGATACAGATGAGGGCTTAGAATTTCTTGAAATCTTCGGGTCTGATATTATATTTTTTCAGAAGGTTATAGAGGTCAGCCCGGTATTTTCCTGCAAGTTGCGCTGCCTTGCTGACATTGCCCCTGGTCAGTTCAAGAAGGCTGATGAGGTATTTCCTCTCAAATTTCGCCTTTGACTCTCTGAGAGGCTGCAGCGGTTCTGAAGGACTTGAAGGCAGAACCAGCTCTTCAGTAAGAATATCGTGCCTGCTCATAGCAACTGCATATTCAATGGTATTTTCAAGTTCCCGTATATTTCCCGGCCAGTCATGAAGCATAAGCTTCTGCATGGCAGGATGGCTCACGCCCTGTATTGCCTTGTTCGTCTGCTGACTGAATTTTTTCAGGAAATGCTCAACGAGCATCGGGATATCCTCTTTTCTTTCTCTGAGAGGCGGTATCAGAATAGGAATCACATGAATCCGGTAGAAAAGATCCTCCCGGAATGTACCCTCCTCCATCATTGCTTTCAGATCCTTATTTGTTGCAACAATAACGCGGACATCCACTTCCACCGGTATCAGACTGCCGACAGGATAGAACTGCCGCTCCTGCAGAAACCTCAGCAGTTTAACCTGTGTCGCAAGCGGCATGTCTCCGATCTCATCCAGAAAAACACTCCCCTTGTCTGCCTGGAGCAACAATCCCCCTGAACTCTTGAATGCTCCGGTGAATGCCCCCTTCTCATATCCGAAGAGCTCGCTTTCAAGAAGTGTCTCCGGTATTGCCGCGCAGTTTATGGCAAGAAACGGTTGATCTTTCCGGGAGCTTGCAAGGTGAATGGTTTTCGCAATCAGTTCTTTCCCTGTTCCGCTTTCTCCATGGATAAAAACAGTCGAGTCAGTCTGCGAGACAAGAGATACCTGTTCCAGAACGCTGTGCATTTTTGCACTCTTGCCGATGATATTCCTGAAATCATACTTCTCGGAGAGAAGTCCCTGGAGCCTCTTGATTTCCCTGGCAAGCATCGTATTTTTCAGGGCATTTTCTATTTGCAGCAGGAGCTCGCGGTGATCAAAGGGTTTTGTTAAGTAATTATACGCTCCCATTTTTATCGCCTCCACAGCGCTGTCGATACTCCCGTACGCCGTGAGAATGATAACCGGCATTTCGGGGTTTATTGCATGCAACTCTTTCATAAGCACTATACCGTCCCTGCTGTCCAACTGAAGATCGACCACCGCAAGATTGATGATATGCTCTCTCATCCTGTTCAGTGCCTTTTCTTCATCAGAAGCTGTCACAACCTCGTAATCTGACGATTCAAGGCGTATCTTCAGCAATTCCAGGAGGTTTACATCATCGTCTACGACAAGTATTTTCTGACGGGACACAGGCTTATCCCTCCTACCGGAGCAACTCTTTCTTCATCTCCTGGATCTTCACATCAACCTCTTTTGACCTCTCTATGACTACAAGGACACCTATCCATATCCTTGCCTGTTCTGCCAGATGACTTGCAGGATACTCGCGCAGCAGTCTCTCAAAAAAAAGACGGGATTTCCGGTAGTCCTTTTTCGGATTCCTGAAATGCGCAGCAGCAAGTCCCAGGTTGAACAATGCTTCATCCGCAAGGGGCATCTCCGGATATATTTCAAGCACTGCGTTGCCGAATTCCATGGCACGCTCGTAATTCCCTTTCTCCAGCATTTTTTTTGCAGCTGCAAGCTGTTCAGAGGCCTGTTCCCGGTGCAAAGCCTCTTTTCTCAAACCCTGTTCAATCGCGCAACCGCTCAAACCTGCCCACATCAGGCAGGCAACAAAAAAATAAATGTACTTCCCTGTCCGGAGTTGTTTTCTGCCCATACCTTTCCCCCATGGCTTCGAATAATGCTCTTTACGATAGCAAGTCCCAGACCCGTTCCCTTATGCGTGCTGCGGAATTTGTCAAACACTGATCCAAGGTTTTCTCTGGGGATGCCGGGCCCCTCATCTGAAACAGCCACTTCCAAGTGACTGTTGTTTGACCGCGCGAAAACTCTGACAAGACCTCCTTCAGGCGAATATTTGACCGCGTTTCCGAGCAGATTCCTTAATGCCTGCAGTAACTTGTCAATGTCCATTCTGATATGTGGAACATTCTCTTCAATATGCAGTTCTGTCCTGATGTTTTTCGATTTTGCAAGTGGCTCTATTTCAATAATAGCCCTTTGCAGGAGGGGCGCAATGTCGCTCTCCACAAAATGATACTGCATCTTGCCGGCTTCCATTTTGGAAAGGTCCATAATGGAATTGATCAGATCTATCAGCCGGTTGCTTTCAGCAGCGATTATTTTCAGAATCCTTTTCTGCTTCTCGCTTGCTTCTCCGCCTATCCCGTCGAGAAGGAGATTCGTCCCCTCTCTTATTGAGGTGACGGGAGTCCGCAGTTCATGCGACATGAACGCAAAAAAATCGGTCTTTATCTTATCCGTCTCTCTCAGTTTATGGCACATCATATTGAAATCCTGTACCAGTTCATCTATTTCTGAAGACGAGGAGATTCGCATGTCGCCTCCCCTGTAATGTCCTCCTGCTATCTCCTTCGTCTTTTTTCTCATTACCGCAAGAGGCCTGGTGATGCTCCTTGTGATGATAATCGAAAGGATTATGCAGCATGCCACTGACAACACCGTTACCAGCAGCACTACCTTGCGGGCATTGATATCCGACTTTTCCAGCCTGACAAGTTTTTCATAGATGCTGTTCTCATTCTGATTCCTCAGTTCTCTCAGGCCGGTTATTATGTCTGCAACAGCCTTCTCTTTTTCCCCGGCATAGAGGTCATGAGGATAACGACTGCCCTTTTTAAGGAATTCAGCTTCCTTTTCAAAAATATCCAGATAACTCTGATAGGAACGGCTTATGAGTTCCAGTGGTTTCCTGAATTCCTCTCCACCTGCAATTGTTGCCATTTCCCGCAGGGTTTTTTCAAAATCGTTTCTGGTGCCGAGAAAAAGATCATAGATATCTTTATCTTTCATAATAACGTATTTTTTTTCGTAGTTCACGAGTGTCAGTAACATTTCGATCATCTTCTTATTCTGGTTCGTAATACGATTGTGAACAGAAACTATCGAATTCGTGATCTTCCCCAGCCTGTTGAACTGCATGTTTATATACACGATCATGACAATTGTGATCATGAAGATTACAATGTATCCAATGACAAGTTTCGAGAATATCGTCAGTCTCATTTTTTTAAACCGGTGCCAGGCATGATTTACAGGGTTCCAATATATTATAAATGTTTTTTAGGGGGAGAATTCCTTACCCCGTATTGTATTTTCAAGAATCGTTCCAAACCTTTAAAAGGCGCGGATGCCTGAAGAAAGAAAAAGCCGGAAAGAGCAATAATTCCCCGTGAAACCCCTAAGTGACCAATATGCCTAAAGAAACTCTTCCTTCAATACCTCTTCAAAAGCCCTCACAATATCAGGATCATACCGTGAACCGGCTCCGGTTTTTATATCCTGCAAAGCTTCTTCAGGAGAAAAAGACCGGCGATAGGGCTTTTCGGAAATCATGGCACGATACGAATCCACCACTGAGATAACCCTTGAAATCAAGGGTATTTCCGCACCCTTGAGCCCTGAAGGATATCCCGCGCCGTCATATCGTTCATGGTGGTGCAGAATCGCCTTCTTCATTTCTTCCGATCCCTCAAAAGCATCCAGCAGTTCCACTGTCATGGAGGGATGCTGCCTCAGGGATTGCAGGTCAGAGCTCAGAAGCTCCCTTTTGGCAAGAAGGCTGTCATCCATGCTCACCAGTCCAAGATCATAGACCATCGAGATGTACATGGCTTTTTGCTTTTCTGCCTCACTTGCCCCGAGTTTATCCATGATTCCAAATACTAAATCAGACAGAAGCTTCTCCTTTTTATAATACTTTTTTGTCACATCAACAAGATTTCCAAAGGATGCGATCATGCGGTTCAGCTCATCAGGATTGTAATCACCGGAATACAGCTTTGCGAGCAGGCCTGATATCCTTTCCGCAATGACCTGACCGATATAAAGATCCTTCTTGTCGAATACCTCGGAAGTTTTCTTGTTGTTCAGGTTCAGGATACCAATGACTTTATCATTGATCTTCAGCGGAAGAGAGAGAAGAGATTTCGTATTATACTGAGGGATATGCCTCCTCTTCAGGTCAAGTTTTTCAACATCTTCCACCAGGAGCGGCTTCCCCTCTGCTGCCACCCATCCGGCAATCTGCTCTCCGACATTGATTCTGGTATGACGGACTATCTCATCATCCAGTCCTTTCGCGCCCCTTATCGTAAGATCAGAGGTCAGCTCATCTTTGAGCATGATAGAGCATATATTGATGCTCAGCAGTTCTGAAACAAAATCCGCAAAGAGATCCATAATCATGTTGACAGACGTTTCGACGGTCTCCTGCATGCTCTTCGGAATCCTGATCACCACCAGAAAGTTGTCTGCGGAATTCTTTGCTTCAAATGTCCAGCCGTGTGCCTCTGCGGACTTTTTGGCGATGTACAGCCTCATTTCGTCAAAAGACCATTCCTTGTAAAAGAAATACTTGGATTTTGACAAATTGGCTATCACGTCCTCAGAGATGTTTCTCGAAGCAGACAATGAAATATGCAACACCGTGTCATCGCTGACTGACATCTCAATCGAATCGCCGTTTTCAAGATAATGCGACACTCCCTCCAGCAGATTGATAAACAGACTGCTTACCTTGATTTTGTCACCCGTGATGTCCTGAATGTGCCGGTCGACATTCAGCCTGAAGTCGATATTCTTCTCTTTCAGGATAATATTGAGACCCTTTGATTTTGTTATGTCATCAAGTAATCCAGAGAGATTGATCAGGGACTTTTTCATTACCATCGCCTCATTTTCGAGTCTGAGAAAATCAATGAGGTTTTCCACAATAGACACCAGGCCGTTTGTCTCATCGAGAATGATATTGCAGAACTCGTCAATTTTGTTCCTGTGCAATTTTTCCGAATGGAGAAGGAAATATACCGATCCCTTGATTGAATTGAGAGGAGAACGCAGTTCATGGGAAATACGGGTAATAAATTCGTTCTTATCCATGTCGGTTTCTATCAGCCTGCGGTTGATATCTTCAAGTTCAGCCGCCTTTTTTCTGAGCTGACTGATAAGAAAGGCATTTTCAAAAGCTATGGCAGCCTGATATGCGATGGCTTTCAGCAGTCTGAGTTCATCTTCCGTAAAATCCATGCCGTCAGTCTTGTCGTTGATGTTAATGACTCCCAGGAGGCTTTCCCCGCTGACAATGGAACATGAGATAAACGATTTGGTTTTATACCGGTCCCTTTTTGCCCGCCTGAACCGCTCATCCTTCTCGATGTCCTTCACGAGTACCGCATCATGATCCTGCGCTATTATCCCCGCAATACCCTCTCCGATTCTGATTTTGTAATTTCTGATAAAGAGGGGATCGAATCCCCGTGCAGCGAGGATATACAATTCGTTCATCTCGTTCTTCAGCATTAACGAGCCTTTTTCCGCATTGGTATATTCGATCGCACGGTCAAGTATGGTATATGCAAGGGAGATAATATCCTTGGTTGCAGCAATCATGCTTGATATTTCCTGAAGAATCAGGAATTTCTTTTCAAAGGACTGCAGGGTTTCCACTCAGAACAGCTCCTTGAGGCGGGGATAATATTCAGTTTTCATTATTCCTTTTGCACAATGAAACTTAACTAATTTTGCCATTAGTATAGCCTAGCCTCAGGCATAATTGAAACAATTATATTTTCCTTTTTTCTCGTTTAATATCAATAATTTGCTTTTAGTGCGGACATATTGTATTGTTCATATGAATCCAATGGAACGGCGAACTTTTTCGCCAAATGCGTGCTCCTTTTTACAGGTTGCCTTTGAAGAAATAACTTATGTATGCAACTAGCTCATAAAGACATTCTTCGGTGTTTCTGAATCCGTGTGCCTGCGGAACAAATGAATCCGGGGTAATGTTCTTCCCTTTATTGACAGAGAAAACGTCGGGTTCCATTCCCTGCTTTCTGAACATGGCATGAGCCCTTCGCATAT
The DNA here is from genome assembly GCA_040754395.1 of Nitrospirota bacterium. Classification (NCBI taxonomy): domain Bacteria; kingdom Pseudomonadati; phylum Nitrospirota; species Nitrospirota bacterium. Next base: position 83,894 of record JBFMCL010000012.1, read on the forward strand.
GCATTTCGGATGTGACCAAAAGCAGCCTCTTTATGTGGTTGTCCTGTACATATTTTCGCACATTCTCCGCTTCGTTTAACGTTTTTCTTACCTCGCCGTAAATATGAATCTGCCGTTCTTTCAGTCCCATATCGGCTGCCAGTTTCTTCGCATATCTTCCTTCACGGTATATTCTGGAGATGCCGTATTTGTGCGATACACGAACAGAATCACCGATCAGCAAAAGACCGGCCTTTCCTGATTGGACAAAATATATCCCGGCAAGAATCCGGTCAGTACCATCGTGAGATGCAAAGAAATCTTCCGGAATATAGGGGATATCTGCACGTTCAAGGTGCCACGTTGAATCACTTACTCCCGAGAGCACCACAACCGCATCATACGTTTTCTGAGGAGACAAAGTATCATTGACCTTCCAGACTTTCGAAAAGAGATGTCCCGTAAAGGGAATACTGATGGTATAGAGGAAGAGCATCAGGAAAAGTATCTGCTTTCTTCCCTGCTTTTTTGTCAGCAAGAGAATCACGAGCCCGATAAAGAGATAAAGGACAGGATTAATCAGAAATTTTGCGATGTCCTGAAGTTCCATTGCCACGAAATTTTCAGGCGCCGGCAAGAGGGATTTCCTTTACGCTGCACCATTCCCCTGGGTCTGTGTTTACCGAAGCAAGGAACAGGTGTAATGTCCTGACGCCGAGTTCACACGCAAATTCACTTCCTGTTTCCATGACAATTTTCTTTTTTTTGTCCGGATTCAGATTCCCGTATATCAGGCTGAGATGAGGCATATACGGGGTAGTGTCATGCACGCAGAACACCTCTCTTGCAGTTTCATGCAGCAATGCCAGTTCCTTGCTTTTTTCCACCTTTATGAAAAGACATTTGAAATATGCATCTGTGTAATCAAGGGTAGAAAGGCGGATGCGAAAAGGCGTTATGAGCCTGCCCAGTCGAACAATGCGGTCAGTCATCTCTGTTTCGTCTCCGGCTATTCTGCCCAACACGGTCACATGGGGTTCAAAAAAGGGTGTGGAAAATTCCTCGCTCAGGTCCTTAATCAGCCCTCTCAGTCTGTCATAGACTGCTCCTTCGGGCATGATCCACAGTGCAAAATCCTTTTGCTGATTCATCATAATTCACTGCCTTCATGATTTGTAATCTGTCAGATTTCTCTCAATTGTAGCATACTGGAAATTCCAGAGATTGCCAATATGTGGTATATAGTATGCATTAGAGGGGATAGTATGGACATATCACCCGGTTATATCAGGATGTGCGGGGGTGCTGCCGAGATACAGGGGCAGTGGCGACCTGATTTCGGGGACTTCTATGTCTCAATGTCTCTGGATATCCCTTCTCCCTGCCAGACTGTTTGCAGTGACCTTGAAACGCAGCTGTCATACCTGAAAACCCTGAAAGCCGTGTGGCTCCCGAGACAGGACCAGTTGCAGGAAATGGTAATGGAAAACCATGCCACACCATGGGATCTTGCCATAGCATTCAGCAACCTCCTTATGAGTGACAATTCTTTATATTTTGACGGTTTTGACAGCATGGAAAAACTCTGGCTCGGGTTCATTATGTTAAATAAGTACGGGAGAAAATGGAAAGACGGAGAATGGAAATAATTGACATTGCCGGATTCCGGATAAAAGGAGATTTTGCTTGACCTTAGCGCAATATATGTGTAGATTAAGGCTATCACTTGAGAAAAAAACTCATCCATATGCAGGGGTATAAAGTCATCAGAAACGGATATCACGTTCAGGCTGAAAACAATTGGGGGGAAATACATTTATTTCCAAAAATCCATCCATATAAACCCAAATCCAGCGAAACGCATTGACCTGTTTACCAAACGTTTGAGTTATTTATCGCTGGTTCCGGGAAATAATTGTTATAAAAAAAATAGGTTAATCTAGATTAAATCATGGAATACGGAGGCAGGCATATGAAAAAGGCGATTATTTTGTTATTAGTCATGGCATTTGTGTTCTCATTTTCCTCAATCTGTGCAGCGCATAATTCTCTTCTCGGCCCAGGAAATATCGCAGTAAAGCTGAATTATATCAGCTTTACTGAAGATGAAGATACAGGCGTCTATACAGGACTTGAAGGATATGGTGAAATCAGACCCAATTTATATCTCGGCGGGGAAATCGGTTACTCTGATTCTGTCAGTGAGCCGGATATTTTCATTCCGATTGAGTTAAACATCAAATATGCCATAATGGCTGCTCCTGATTTTATCATCGACATAGGCGCAGGGGGGTCTTACAATTATGCTGAAGAAGAGCACTTTGGCAACGATTGGGTTTGGGGTCTGCAATTCTTTGTGGATTGTAACTATAAAATTAACAGGTTCTTTATGGGCATCAACGCAAAATATCAGCAGACTGAGCATTTCAAAAATACTGATGTTGATTTCAACAACTGGAGATTCGGCGGGCAAATAGGGTTGATGTTCTAATCTTTCACGACTTCAAGAAGAAAAAAGCATTTTTTCTGATTGATTATGGTAGAGCTGATCCCGACAGAAGTCGGGACGACCTCTTGAATGCCATTCGTAAAAAAGGGATTTTACAAGTGCTTGAAAATACTGAATTATCATTACCAAACAATGGCTTGTCCCCTTTTTTTATTTGCTTATAGTTCGATATATTTCTACCGTTTTAGATATATTCTTTCACGTTTTTGTCACGTTCTTTCTCGCACCCATGCAGGAGCAGAAATCCGGGCCGGTAGTGTAATACATCCCCTTGGAAAGACAATATTCGTATTTGCGTGATGGGAAGAAGAAAAAAAACCTTGAACCGGCCCAAATAATAATATCTTTGCATTAACTTATCATTTATGATATTTTGATAGCATGAAATGGGAAGGTCTTCTTGCCATTGTCGGCCATGAGGCGGTTTTCTCATCAGCCTTGTTGCTGTCCGGCAGGGTGTCAGCCGCACAGGTGCGCTTGCAGCTGACGCGCTGGGTGCAGACAGGCCGGCTGATACAGCTTCGGCGTGGTCTTTATGCACTTGCGCCTGTATGGCGCAAGGTGGAACCGCACCCCTTTCTTGTTGCCAACAAACTTCAGCGGGGATCATATGTGAGTCTGCAATCGGCGCTTGCATTTTTTGGCGTTATCCCCGAACATGTGCCGGTTGTGACAAGCGTTGGGCCGGGGCGTCCTGAGATGCTCACGGTCCAATTCTTTGCTGTAATGGTCTTCAATGTAAAGCATTATGATTTCCATGATGGACGTTTCTGTGCTGTCTGCCGGTGCAAACGCATCGGGGTTCCTTTCCCCATTGAGCAGAG